>JAYUAL010000333.1:0-3953 GCA_043741355.1 Gemmatimonadales bacterium
CTGGAGGTAGCGTCGCCACCAGGCCTCGAACAGCACGCCGCCCCTGGAGTCCGGCGCCGCCGTGTTGTCCCAGCGGGAGAGCACGTCCCTTGCCTCGGAGAGGTCCGAGTCGGGCGAACCGCGTACCGCGTTCAGGAGATCCTGCTTCACCCGGTCGGCCAGCAGCATGTGGTAGCTGTGCTTGAGTCGGACTACGTCCTCCAGCGTGAGGTTCTTCGGGGCGGTCGTGAGCAGCTGCAGCGCCATCTGGCTTCGGAGACTCAGACTTGGGGGCGGCACCGTCAACGGCAGACGGGCGGGATCCATCGGCTGGAGCAGGTTGGTAAAATGGGGTGGGTCGTTCTCGTTGTGGATGTACCCACCCTTGGGATTGAGCAGCTGGGGCAGGGAATCCCAGGGAACGTACCGGGTCCATGCCTCTCCGGTGCGTGTCACCGGCAGGGCCACACTGTCTCCCGCTACGGGATGAGGAAAGTTCGGCAGCGCCGCGTTCCAGACATAGAAGATGTTTCCGGCCCGGTCGGCGTAAGTGAAGTTCGAAGTGGTCCGGGCATTCACCCGCATCGCCGCCTTCCATTCCGCCAGTGACGTCGCGCGCATCATGCGGAGGAACTGCTCTCCGCCGCGAAATTCTCCCTCGCCGGCGGAGCGGATGACGTACACCCGGCCCCCGGTCCGGGCGATGACCGGCCCGATCGGGCTCTGCCAGAATTCCCGGGTCTCGGCGCTGAACCCGGGCCCATTCCGGTATTCGGCGGTGACCGTTCCCCGCACCAGGGGCACCGCGGCTCCGTCCAGGAACACCTGGTCGGTCGCGCCCGGTACCACGTCGAGGGCGTAGATGGCGTCCGAGGGGGAGCTGTTGTTGGTGGTGGACCAGCCGAGGTCGTGGTTGAAGCCGCCGATCACGGTGAAGGGTCCCCCGATCCGGAAATCGCCATAGAAATCGAGCACACCGGGCACGGTGGCGTGGGCCTCGTAGTAGCCCGCGTCCCAGGCCAGATGAGGATTCCGGAGCAGGATGGTGTGCCGCGACTTGGTACGGGAGGGCGCCAGCGCCCACGCGTTGGATCCTTCGTCGGGGTTGGGCTCCGCCTGTTCACCGCCCTGACCCGGCCCGGAGGGACGCGGACCGGCGCCGGCGAGTCGCGCCACGAAGCGGCGCGCCACGGCCACCGAGGGCGCCTCCACGTCTCGCGTGGCCACGTCGTACCCGGAGAAATCCGCGGGAAAGCCGGGCGCGAAGTCGCCAGGGTGCAGCGCTACATAGCGATTCAGCCCGGCGGCGAATCCCTCGTACACATCGCGGGTGGGCTGATCGAGACGAAAATAGTTGGCCTGAGCCATTGAGCGGCGGGGTAGCGCGAAGAAGTCATTGTCTATGCTGTCGCGGCCGAACACCCGCGCCATGCCACCCCGGGACCGGAGGATCCCCAGCGCGACCATGGGGCCGTAGTCCTCGAGCTGCACCCAGGCGAGTCCATATCCGAAGGCCTTGAGATCATCGGCCCGGATGTGTGGTACCCCAAAGGTCGTGCGGAGAATCTCGACCCGGGAAGACAGGTCGTTGGAGTCCCTGGCCTGGGCCGAAAGCGTCGACGAGATGCACGCGGCGAGGGTGAGACCGTGCAGAATAGCCTTCATGAGATGCTCAGCTGAGTGAGAAGCCACGCGTGAACGGCGGGATTGCCCGCCACGATTCCTCCATGCACCAGCTCGGCCCGGCGTCCGCGCAGGTCGGTGACGATTCCCCCCGCCTCGCGGATCAGGAGCATGCCGGCGGCGATGTCCCACGGTGCCAGCACCAGCTCCCAGAATCCGTCCAGGCGTGCCGCGGCGACATCGGCCAGGTCGATGGCGGCAGCGCCGGCGCGCCGCACGCCGCTGGTGGCGGGGAGAATGCGCCGGAACTGCGCAAGGTACGCATCGAGCTCCTCGAGATGCTTGAACGGGTATCCCGTGCCCAGCAGCGCCCGCGCGGGATCGGTGATCCCGGACACCCTGAGCGGGGTGTTGCCCAGCCAGGCGCCCTTGCCGCGCACCGCGCCGTACGCGCACTCCCGATTCACGTCGAGCACCACGCCGGCCTCGAGCTCGCCTTCGATGGCCAGGGCGATCGACACGGCGTACTGCGGATAGCCGTGAAGGAAGTTGGTGGTGCCGTCCAGGGGATCGACGATCCACACCATGCCCTCATTCCCGGTCTTGGGGGAGAGCTCCTCACCCATCACCCGCGATCCCGGTGCGCCCTTCATCAGGATATCCCGGATTAGTGATTCGGCGGTGCGGTCAACCTCCGTCACCCAATCATTGTGGCCCTTCGAATGCCAGTCGGACGGCCGGACAGACGGACGGTGGGGACTGGGGCTGGTCGTCCGTCCGACCTCACCGACCTCACTGTCCGTCGCTCCGCGCGACCGGATGTGCGATGCCGCAACCTCCGCCGCCCGCGCAGCCAAATGCAGTAAGTCCAAGGAAGAGTTCATCTTGCACGCCGAAAGGGAGGTGGCTACCTTGGGTCAATGGACCGAATCTTTTCGGGGATTCAGCCGACCGGCGACCTTCACATCGGCAACTGGCTCGGCGCGGTCCGCAACTGGGTCGCTCTTCAAGAACAGTACGATTGCATCTACTGCGTGGTGGACCTCCACGCGGTCACCATCCCGTACGAAGCCTCCCAACTTGCCGCCCGAACCCGGGACGTGGCCATCGGGCTTCTGGCGGCCGGGATCGACCCGGATCGCGCAATTCTGTTTGTGCAGTCGATGGTGCCCGAACACGCCGAGCTCAATTGGCTGTTCACGACGGTGGCACCGCTCGGTGAGCTGGAACGGATGACCCAGTTCAAAGATAAGACCGAAAAGCTCGAGAGCATTCCCGCGGGGCTGCTCTGTTACCCGATTCTGCAGGCGGCGGACATCCTTCTCTATCGGGCCAACAAGGTTCCCGTAGGCGAGGATCAGCTCCAGCACCTCGAGCTGACCCGCCATATTGCCCGGCGGTGGAACAATGCCTACGCTCCGGAAGCGGCGTATTTTCCGGAGCCCGAGGGCATGCTCACCAAGGCCAAGCGCATCATGGGGCTGGACGGGCAGACCAAGATGTCGAAGAGCCTGGGGAACACTATCGGGATGCTGGACACCCCCGAGGAGATCTGGCAGAAGCTCCGCCCGGCGCCGACCGACCCGGCGCGGGTCACCAGGACGGATCCCGGGAACCCGGAAATCTGCAACATCTTCGCCCTGCACCAGTACTTTTCCTCTCCGGAAACGGTCGCCGAGGTGGACGTGAAGTGCCGGACCGCGGGCTGGGGCTGCCTCGACTGCAAGCGGCGGCTTGCCGACGCGATGATCGAGACGCTGGCGCCGATTCGCGAGCGGGCAGTGGAGCTCAAGCAGAACCCGGCCGCGGTGGATCGCGTGCTGACACAAGGAGCGGAGCGGGCCCGGACTATCGCCCGGACAACGCTCAAGGAAGCCAGGCAGCGCATGGGATTCTACGGAGTGTCCTGATGGCAAGCGCCCCGATCGAACGCATTATCAAGGCGGCCGTCGAGCGCGGTGCGTCCGACCTTCACATCAAGGCCGGCGACCTGTTTCGCGCCCGCATCGACGGCAAGCTGGTGCCGCTCACCAAGCAGCGCCTGACGCCGGAGCAGACCCGGGCCATCGCGCTCAAGCTGATGACCACCGATGAAGACCGGGACCGTCTCGATGCCCTCAAGGATTATGACTGCTCCTGGGGCATGCCGGGCGTGGGGCGATTCCGGGTCAACATCCTCCGGCAGCGCTCGTCCTTCATGATCGTCATGCGGGTGATCCCCTTCGCGATCCCGACCCTGCCGCAGCTGGGGCTTCCCCAGGTGCTGGGCCGCCTGACCGAGCACCGGGCCGGGCTCATTCTGGTCACCGGTGTCACCGGCAGCGGCAAGACGTCGACCATCGCCGCCATGC
>JAYUAL010000334.1:0-9132 GCA_043741355.1 Gemmatimonadales bacterium
AGCTGGCGCCGGCCATCAGCCCGGGAAAGACCCGCGCGGGCGGTGTAGCTGGTCTGGTGGGCGGGGTGGCGTCCGCCGTCGCGTTCGTCCCCCTGGCGCTGACGCCGATGGGAAAGGGGTTCCCACTGGGCATCGCGGCGCTCATGGGCCTGATCCTCGCCGCCACTGCACAGGCCGGGGATCTCGCCGAGTCGCTGTTCAAGCGCGAGGCCGGCGTGAAGGACTCGGGCGGCCTGATCCCCGGCCACGGCGGTGTCCTCGATCGTCTCGACTCGCTCTACTTCGTGCTTCCGGTCGCGACGCTCCTCTTCCGGGCTTTCGGAGTCCTTTAAATCATGCGCGGAGTTTCGGTGCTCGGCTCCACCGGGTCGATCGGAACGAGCACGCTCAACGTGCTTCGGCGGCATCGCGACCGGTTCCGGCTGGTGGCGCTTACCGCCGGATCCAACGCGGCTCTCCTGGCCGAGCAAGTGGCCGAATGGCAGCCGGCCTTCTCCGGCCTCGCCAGCGCCGACGGACCCTCCTGTCTGATCCAAGCGGCCACCCGGCCCGAGGCGGACATCGTCGTGAACGCGGTGGTCGGCTTTGCCGGTCTCGAAGCGACGCTGGCGGCGCTGGAGGCGGGCAAGCGTGTCGCGCTGGCCAACAAGGAATCCCTGGTGGCGGCGGGAGACCTGGTGGCCGAGGCGGCGCGGCGCGGCGGGGGAGAGCTGGTGCCGGTCGATTCGGAGCACAGCGGCGTGCTCCAGTGCATCACTGGCCGGGAAGGATCGCTCAAGCGCCTGATCCTCACCGCCAGCGGCGGCCCCTTTCGGGGGTGGAGCGCCGAACGGGTGGCGGCCGCCACCGTGGAGGAGGCGCTCAACCACCCGACCTGGCGGATGGGGAGCAAGATCACCGTCGATTGCGCCACTCTCGCCAACAAGGCGATGGAGGTAATCGAGGCGCACTATCTCTTCGGTCTACCCTACGACCGGGTGGAAGTGGTGGTGCACCCGCAGAGCATCGTCCACGCCTTCGTCGAGTTTGCCGACGGCAGCGTCCTGGGCCAGCTCGGCTTTCCTTCGATGGAGCTGCCGATTCTCTACGCGCTGACCCACCCGGCCCACGCGCCGGACCAGGGTGTCAGACCGTTCGACCCGGTCGAAATCGGAACCCTCACCTTCGAACCGGTTCGGCGCGAGGTGTTCCGGGCCTTCCACGCTGGGGTCGAAGCCGGGCGGGCCGGCGGCACGGCGCCGGCCGCGTTCAACGCCGCAAACGAGGTGGCGGTGGGCGCATTCCTGGCCGGCCGAATCTCTTTTGGGCGGATTGCCGAAGTGATTGAAGAGACCCTCGAGCGGCACCGCCCGGTGCCCGCCACTTCCCTTGAGGCGGTCCGCGCGGCCGACGCCGACGCGCGCGCGAAGGCGGAAAGGTTGCTGGCATGACCGGCACCGTGGTGGGCGTCCTGTCCCTGATCGTCGTGCTGGGCGTGCTGGTGTTCGTGCACGAGCTGGGACATTTCATCGCCGCGAAGGGCTTCGGGATCTGGGTCCACCGCTTCGCGCTGGGAATCGGGAAGCCGATTCCGGGGCTGAAGTTTCAGCGGGGCGAAACCGAATACGCGATCTGTTGGCTCCCGCTGGGCGGCTACGTCAAGATGGCGAGCCGCGAGGAAGACTCGGCGTCCGCGGCGCTGGAAGGCGGCGTGGCGAGCGCCAACGTCCCCCCCGACCGGGTGTTCGAGGCCAAGCCGGTCTGGAAGCGGATGATCGTGATCCTGGCGGGCGTTACGATGAACGTGCTCTTCGCCTGGCTGGTGTTCTCGGGACTCTACTTCAAGAACGGCATCACCGTCATCACGATTACCTCGATCGGAAACGTCGACACGACCGCACTGCCTCCAGGGGCCGAGGAGCTGGCGCGGCTGGTTCCGGGAGACAAGATCGTCAGCGTGGCCGGGAAGCCGGTCACCGCGTGGGAAGAGATCCAGGAGGCGATCGTCTCCACCGCGGCCGATTCGTTTGCCCTGGAGCTGGAAGGCAAGCCGCCGGTGACGCTCCGGATTCACCCGGACGCGCTGGAGGCCCGGGTTCGCGCCTGGCAAGCTTTGTCGCCGTTCATTCCGCCGATTGTCGGCCAGGTGGTTGCCGGCGGTCCGGGGGCCAAGGCCGGTGTCATGAGCGGCGACACGCTGGTCGTGCTGGGGGGCCGGCCCATCGCGCAGTGGCGCGAGGCGGTGGACGTCATCGAGGCGCATCCCGACGAAGATCTGTCGATGACGGTCGGTCGGACCGGCGGACGGACGGACCTTGTCGCCCACACGCTTACCGAGACGGTGAAGGACAGCACCGGGGAGCGGAAGGTCGGGAGGCTTTGGCTGCGCTCCGACGTTCCGGAGCGCCACGAGCCGCTTTCTTTCGGCCTGGCCCTGGCCCAGGGGGCCAAACAGACGGTGAGCGCCTCGACGACGGTGGTGCGGGTGGTGCGCGGGATGTTCAGCGGCCGGGTGTCCACCCGTGAAGTGGGCGGGCCCATCGCAATCGGCATCGCCGCGGGCCAGGCAGCGCAGCTCGGCTTCGTGGCCTTTCTGGCGTTCATGGCCACGATCTCGGTCAACCTGGCGGTATTGAATCTCCTGCCGATTCCGGTTCTGGATGGGGGACAGTTCGTCTTCCTCCTGGGAGAAGCCGTTCTCCGGCGGCCCCTGTCGGCGAAGCTCAGAGAGCGGCTCACCATGGTCGGCCTGTTTCTCCTGCTCCTTCTGATGATCCTGGCGTTCTCGAACGACATTGGGAAGGCACTGGGCCTCCTCTAACGACGCGGGGCCCCCGCCATTCTTCCCGGGGCCGATATTCCACGATCTGGAAGAAGTTTTGCGCTTTCACCGACCCCAGGATGCGGTCATGATCCCGACTACCTGTGCGCTCTTGACCTCGCTCGCCCTCGCATCGAGCGATCCGGCCACCACTCAACCGACTCAGCCGGGCCTCTCATTTGGCCGATTTGGCTCGCTGACGCTGTACCAGCCGACTGGCACGCCGACCAGCGTGGTCTTGTTCGCCTCCGGCGACGGCGGCTGGAACCTTGGGGTGGTCGGGATGGCCGAGCGACTTCGGGCTCGCGGGGCGGTGGTCGTGGGATTCGATGTCAGGAGCTATCTGCAAGCGGCAGCCACCGCATCCAAATGCACCTACGCCGCGGCGGATTTCGAGGCGCTGAGTCAGTATGTCCAGCACCAGCTTGGTGTGGATCGTTACCTCCCGCCGGTCCTGGTCGGGTATTCGTCCGGAGCCACCCTGGTCTATGTTGCGCTCGCCCAATCACCACCCAACACGTTCAAGGGTGGGCTGAGTTTGGGATTCTGCCCCGACCTCCCGGGAAAAGGGAGCTGGTGCCCCGGCTCGGCAGGCCTGCAGGCGACTCCGCTAGCCCGCAACAACGGATGGACGTTTCAGCCGGCCGAACGCCTCCCGGCACCTTGGATCGTTCTGCAGGGCAATGACGATCAGGCTTGCTCGCCCACCCTCGCAGCCGAGTTTGTTTCTCACATGAAGCTCGCCGAGATCGTCAGGTTACCGAAGGCGGGCCACGGCTTCGGGGTTGAAGGCCGGTGGGATACCGCATTGGACCAAGCGTTCCAGCGGATCGTCACGGCGCCCGATCCGAACCCCGCCCCCGCTCCCGGGCCAGTGAGCGACCTGCCCCTGATCGAGGTCGCCGCGCCAGCGGGCCTTCCCCCCGGCGACCTTCTCGCGATCATGTTCTCCGGTGACGGTGGTTGGGCGGGGATTGATCGGGAGGTCAGCCAGACACTGGCGGCTCGCGGGATTCCAGTGGTGGGACTCAATTCGCTGCAGTATTTCTGGGAGGCAAGAACCCGGGAAGAACTCGGGCGAGACCTGAACCGGATCCTCGGTCATTATCTGCAGCAATGGCGCCGCGAGCGGGTCCTCCTGCTCGGATACTCCTTCGGGGCGGACGTGATGCCATTCGCAATCGCTGAGCTTCCGGCAGCGATGCGCTCCCGAGTGGCCGGCGTCGGATTACTCGGCCTGGGCCAGACTGCTTCGTTCGAGTTCCATGTGGGCGATTGGATCGGACGATCAAGTCGGGCCGGTTACCCGACCTGGCCGGCCCTGGAAAAGTTACCGGGGCTGGTCGGGGGGGCTCCCGTGGTGTGCCTGTTCGGAACGGAAGAGACCGACACCGGATGTCGCGCCAACCAGGGGATTGTGATGGTCCGGCTGCCCGGGGGGCATCATTTCGGCGGCGATATCAGAGGGGTCGCGGATCGGCTGCTGTCGCTGCTCGAGGCGGGCCGCCGCTGAGCACGGAAGGCGCCCCGGTCCGCCGATCACTTCCTCACAGCGCCGACGAGCCCACCGGAGATCAGGGAGGCGATGTTCGCGACGATACGGGGAAGCGCCAATCCTGCGGGTGAGGCGATGTAGCGCGGTCGCCATACCGGGTCGAACTTGTCTTTGTAGAGCCGAAGGCCCTTGAAGTGGTACAGCGATTCGCCGTGCCGCGAGAGAAACGCACCCGCCCGGGTCCAGAGCGGGGCGAGCGCACGGCTGTCCAGGCCTGACAGGGGCGCCATGCCGAGGTTGAAGGATTGGTAGCCGTTCGCCTTCCCCCACAACATCATCTCGATGAAGAGGTAGGTCATCACCCCATCAGGCGCGGCCGCGGAGTATCTCATGAGATCCATTGAGAGTTCGCCTCCGGCCGGGGCACACCACAGGTTGGCGAATGCGACGACGCGTCCTTCGACCCGAACCACAGCGATGGGGAACCAGCGAAGATACTCCGCATCGAATCGGCCCATGGAGAACCCCTTCTCTCGGGTCCGCTTGGCCGCCAGCCACTGATCCGATACCGCCTCGAGTTCCGACTGCAGCTCCGGTACGCGCGCAGCCGGTTCGACCATAAAGCTCACCCCGGCGGCGAGGACGTCACGATGGGTTCGGCGGAGGCCCCGCCGGTGGCTCCCCTCCAGCGAGAATCCCGGCAAGGGTACGATGGCTTCTTCACCCATTTTCATCAGGGTGAGGCCGAGATCGATGTAGAAGGACAGGTGATTGCCGGACACCTCATAGAACACGGTCCAGCCGCCGTGCCGGTCAACCAATTCCCGAAAGGTCCATACCAATTCGCGCTGATCCGCAAGGGGTCCAATCGGGTCCCCCATCGCCACCCAGCTCCGGCCCGCAACGGCATACATGAGGAATCCCTTTCCGGATTCACTCATCAGGATGGTCTTGTCCCCCAGAAGGGCCAAGTGAGCCACGGCGGAGGTGGAGCTCTTCGCCAGGACGGCAACATTGCTAAGCTCGGCGGCGCTTGGCGGGGCCGGCTTGGCCGTCGCATGTCGGAACAGCCGCGCGAATGCGAAGGTCGTTATCGGCACCATCACCCCGACCAGGGCGCGAAGGTACCGAGGGGCGTCGCCGCGGAGTGTGAACTGCCACCACAGTTCCGTGGAATAATCGAGATGTTTGTAGGAAAAGACACCCAGCCATGCCGTGAAGCCGAGCACGGCGACGATGGCCACGAGCCAGCCGGGCGACAACGGCTCTGCCGTTAGCGCGGACCGGCGATAGAAGAACTGTCGCGCCGGGAGCAGAAGGACAAGGACCCCGGACAACGCGAGCGCCTCTTCCCAATCGAGACCCTTGAGCAGGGAGGCGATGATTCCGACGCCCAACAGCCCCTGCGTCAGCCGATAGGCGGCATCGAGCCGCCGGGTTAACGCCCATCCAAGGACCATCAGGGCGCCCCCCGCGAGGCTCCCGATGAAGTGGGACACTTCGATCGCGGCCAGGGGAAGGAGATCGTTGAGGAGCCGGACCCGGCCATGCACCGACGGCGTGGCGCCCGATGCGACCAGGATCACGCCCGCGATGAACGCCGCTCCGCCCAGCACAAACGGCAGCAGGCCGGGAAGCCATCGTGTCGAGAGGAGACCGGCGGCCCAGCCGGCCCGTTGGGCGGCCACAATCACCCGGGCGCGCTGCCGAACCGCCTCCCAGACCCCCAGCATGACGGCGCCCATCGCGAACGGGAGCAGGTAGTAGATGGCCCGAAACATCAGAAGCGAGCCCAGCACCGAACTGACTTGGAGCTGGCGCCCAAGAATCACGACCATGAGGCCTTCAAACACCCCCAATCCGCCCGGCACATGACTGACGATCCCGGCGAACTGCGCCATCATGAACGCGCCCAGCACGACGGGGAAGGTGAGACCGTGGCCCGGGGGCAGCAGCACGAACAGAACACCCGCGGCCAGGCTCCAGTCGAGGGCTGCCACTACCAGCTGGGCGGCAGCGAGCCGGAATGGGGGCACTGGCAGTCGAACGCCGCGCCACAGCATCGGTTGACGTTGCACCAGACTTCGCGCCAGATATCCGGCCACCACCGCCAAGCAGCCGGCGCCCACCGGCCAGAGCGATTGAATGGGAAGTCGGAGGAGGGTCGCCGTGCCTCGCGGTTCGGCCATCAGAACGACTCCTATCACCGCCAACAAGCCGATCGTAAACGTCGCGACCACGTAGCTCATCGCCGAAGCGATCTCGGTTGTGTCGAGTCCCCAGGTTGACCAGAATCGGTAGCGGACCGATCCGCCAGTCAGCAGGGGGAATCCCAAGGTCTGGCTCATGGCGTAGGCGATGAACGAGCTGAACAGGATCCGGTGGGCCGCGATCGGCTTACCGATGGCGCGGAGGGCGATGAAATCGTAGCCGGAGAGGACGGCGTAGGCTCCCAGGGTCAGCCCGATTGCTTGGGCGATCCGAGTTCCCGATAGCGAGTGGAATTGGTGAACCAGATCCCGATAGTGGACCTGACGCAGCTCGTGATGAAGGGCCCATCCGGCCGCGACGATAGTCGCGAGTACCAGGATCGGCCCTACCCAACGGAGAATGCTCCCGCGCTCAGCGGCTCCGGCGGGAGGGGCCCCGGACCCGGCGAGGAGTGGATCGACCTCCATGCAGTCCCCCCGAGGGTTACAGCGGCCGCTTGAGTTGGGTGAGAATATCGCCGACGAGCGCCGCGTGATTGCCGTCGAAATGGTGGGCCCCGCGCCGGGCGATCTTGGTCATCCACCCCTCCGGTGCGTCCCGGCAGAACGACTCCCGTTCATCCAGTCCGTAGATGCAGAGCATGGGGACCTTGGCGTCGGCCAGTTGCCTGATTTCGGGCTCGACCGGAGGATCTTTCGGGTTGGTGGTGGTACCGAGCAGATCGAAAAGCGTGACATGGAACCCCGCGTGCAAACCCAGCCCCAGCATGGCCACCAGGTCGATCCGAGCGCGGAGGTCGGCCGGGAGCCGGGTGACAATGAATGGAGCGACCACGGCGCCACGCGAGTACCCGACCAGAATGATGCGTTCGCGGCCCCACGCTTCAAGGTAGTGTCGGAGGATTCGATCCACGGTCGCCGCGAATTCGTCGGGAGTCCGGCGAGTTCCCAGATAGGACTTGGCGTTGAGTCCTACCACCGAGATCCCGCTATCCGAGAGGGTCCGGGCAATATCCTTGTCGATGGCAGCCCAGCCACCGTCACCGGAGATCAGGAGCGCGAGCGTATTTCCCCTGGGGCCGGCGCCGGGAACCTCGTGCAACCCGAGGTTCTCGAACCCTTGAGCCCGAAGCGGGCCGATGGCGGTCGCACTCACCCCCGCCAGCAACCCCAGACGAATGGCGGTCGCAATCCTCACGTCGGCCTCCAGCGGTATCAACCGGGCCAGGGAGCTTGGCTCGCCGGCCCTGGATACACTGGCATACTACCGGTCCACGCGCGCAAAGTCGATAGGCTCCACGCCGGTCTGCCGCGATTATTCTTCACCGGTTGCAGGTTCGTACCGCCGCCGGTTTTGCCGTGATAACATGACGAGCCCCATGCGCCTCGCCGAGACTGTTCGCACCTATCGTTGGCCAATCGCCTTCGCGCTCGGACTCGTTCTGATCGAGAATGTCGCGTGGATCCTCGAGCCGAGCCTCTTCGGGCCGGTACTCGATGCGTTGATTTCCATCGCGCGCAAGGAGCCGGGGGTCTCCGCGGTTATCCCTTTGACGCTATGGGTTGGCGCGTTCGCCGTGAATTCCGGCGTGGGGGCGCTCCGCCGCGCCGTGGATCCCCGGATCTACCTGCGGATCTATGCCGACATCGCAGCCGGCATCGCGCAAACGGGTCGGGACCAGAAGCTCCCGATCGGCGTGACAGCGGCGCGGGCGCAGCTCTCCCGCGAGTTCATCACCTTCCTCCAATACCGGGTGCCCGAAACGCTGGAACACGCGATCGCCATCGGCGGCGCCGTCATCGGATTGGCCTTCTTCGACTACCGGATCGCGTTGGCATGCACCGGGATCCTGCTCCCCCTCTTTTTCATCCGGCGCCTCTACGGAGGCAAGGTCCTCGCGCTGCAAGCCGAGGTGCACGACCGGCTGGAAACCGCGTTCGAGCGGCTTCAGGGCCGGGATCCGGAAGAGGTGCGCGCGTACTACATGGAGGTCGCAAAGCCGCAGCAACGGATTGCGAATTGGGGTGCCGCGTCCTTCGGCTTGATGCGGCTGGTGCTGCTGGGCGTGTTCCTGGCGGTCCTCTTCGTGGCAATCGATCTCGACGACTTCAGCACCGGCGAGCTCTATTCGATCGTGGCGTACCTCTGGACTTTTGTCACCGCATCGGAGTACCTGCCGGAATTGCTCGAGAGCTGGACCGAAGTGCAGGACTTGTCCCGTCGACTTCGCAGCGATAACGGCTAGCCGGGTCGGACCGGCACGAGGGACAGTCTTGCTTCAACCAGCCGAGGAATCCGCCATGGCCCTGTCGTCCTTGCGCCTCGGCCTCCACGCGCCTATCTTGTTGTGCTATCAAGGGTTTACCTATCCACAAAGACGAATACAAAGAGGCTGAGCGCAGCATGCCGTACGACAAGCAGGGCGTCATGACCAAGTACCGCCAGCACGACGAGGACACCGGCTCGTCCCGGGTCCAGGTGGCGCTGCTCACCGAGCGGATCAACTCGCTCACCGATCACTTCCGCACCCACGCCAAGGATCATCACGGCCGTCGCGGACTGCTCAAGATGGTCGGAACCCGGCGGCGTCTGCTGACGTACCTCCGGAACACCGACCTCTCGACCT
>JAYUAL010000335.1:0-1540 GCA_043741355.1 Gemmatimonadales bacterium
TGCCCGCTGGCCAGGGCGCGGGCCTTGCCCTCCCGAACCGCCCGTCGCACATCGGCAAAGCAGCGCTCGATCACCGCGTGATGCAGCTCCGCCTTCGATCCGAAGAAATAGCCCGGCGTGGCGCGGGAGACCCCGGCCTGCTTGCCGACATCGGCGAGCGAGGTCTCCTCGTATCCCTTGGCCGCGAAGAGCTGCTCCGCGGCGTCGAGGATCAGCTCCCGAGTGCGCTCAGCGTCGCGTACCCGTTCGCGGGAATCCGGTTTGGTGGTCTTGGCCATGTTCCCTTATCCCCACCCGGGGGTGCGATATACGACTTGCTGGACGGCTAGCAAGTTAGCTGGCATCTGGAATGCCTGCAAGGCCCAGTTCACTCGGCCTTCAGTGTCGATACCGGATCGGCTCGTCCGGCCCGCCAGGCCGGCAGCAAGCATGCGACGACCGCCGCCGCGCCCAACGCCGCCGCCGCTCCGCCCCAAACCCACGGATCGGTGGGAGGGGTTTCGTAGAGGAGATCTTTGATGAACCGACCGAACACCAGCGCGAGACCCAGGCCGAGGATCAAGCCAATCAGCGCCAGGCGGAGACCATCCACGAGGATCAGACGGATGATCTGCCCGATCCGGGCGCCAAGCGCGAGCCGAATCCCCATCTCCTGGCGGCGCTGAGTCACGCTGTAGGCGATGACGCTATAGAGCCCGACGGCAGCCAGCACAAGGGCGAGAGCGCCCAGGGCGCTCAGCATCGTGGCGCCCAGACGCCACGGGCGCGTCTCGTTGTCGACTCTGGACTGCAGCGACCAGATTCGAGGATACGGCAGGAACGGGGACAGCTCTTGCAGGCTGCGACGAATGGAAGGGGTCATCTCCTCGGCGTCGCGCCCGGTGCGAACGAACAGGGCCAGGCGCCTCACGGTGAACGGTACTTGCTCGAGGGGCAAGTAGAACTGCAGGGTCGGCTCTTCCCGGAGCGAGCTCCGCTTGGAGGACTCGACCACGCCAACGACCTCGATGCAGGTCGTTCCATCCCCCGCGTAGAAGCAGCGTCCCACCGGGTCGATGCCGGGCCAGTAGAGCCGGGCCATGGTCTCGTCGATGATGCCGACCGGCGCGGAGCCCTTGCGGTCCGCCGGGGTGAACCCGCGACCCCGCACGACCCGCATGCCCAGGGTCGCGAAATGTTCCGAAGACACGCCGCTGTAGTACGGTCCGCCGGTGCTCATCTCCGGGAGACTGTCGCGCCGGGGAACCCTGACGGCCGCGCCAAAACTCCAGCCGAACGGGTCCGACTGCGCAATGCTCGCACTCTCGATGCCGGGCAGATGACCCACCCGTTCCCGGGCTCGCTCATAGAATGCCGCGATGTCCGCGATCTTCTCCGTCGTGGGAAACTCGACCGACACCACCAGGACGCTGGGTGCGTCGAATCCGAGCCGTACGCTCCGAACCTTCGCGAGGCTTTTCACGAAGAGTCCCGCACCGACCAGGAGCATCATCGAGAGCGCGGTCTGGGTCAGGAGCAGGGCAACCTGTATTCGCGAGCG
>JAYUAL010000336.1:0-3924 GCA_043741355.1 Gemmatimonadales bacterium
GCCATGGAGGACATCCTCTCCATTGCCGGAAAGCACGGGATCCCCGTCATCGAAGATGCGGCCCAGGCCATCGGCGCCCGCCGCCTCGTGGGCGGCGTCTGGCGGCTTGCGGGAGAAACCGGCTGGGCCGGCACCTTATCGTTCTTTCCGAGCAAAAACCTCGGTGCCTGGGGCGACGGCGGGATGATCTTGACGCAGGAGGATGGGCTGGCCGATCAGATGCGGAAGATGCGCCTCCACGGCGGCAGCAAACAGTATTTTCACGATTTCGTCGGCACCAACAGCCGGCTGGATACCCTCCAGGCCGCTGTGCTGCTGGCCAAGGTGCCGTTCCTGGCCGGATGGAGCGCGACGCGCCGCGCCAATGCGCTGGCGTACTCTGACCGGCTGGCGGGTTGTCCCGGTGTCACTCCGCCCCCGATTGACCCCGCCAACGAGCACATTTTCCACCAGTACACCATCCGCGCCGCGCGGCGTGACGCCCTCCTGGAACACCTCAAGTCCCGCGGCATCGGATGTGCAGTGTATTACCCCCTTGCCCTACATCTTCAGCCCTGCTTTTCCCATTTGGGGTACCGCCGGGGAAGTCTGCCAGTGACCGAGGCGGCCACAGCCGAGGTGATCTCATTGCCGGTATACCCGGAGCTGACCGAAGCCCAGATAGATGCGGTCGTCGCGGCGGTTCACGAGTTTTACGATTGACCTGGAGAGCGCGCTGATGTCGCTAGCGAACGATCTCGTGAAAAAGGCCGAGTCCCGCGATGTCCTCTTCGGGATCATCGGGCTCGGCTACGTCGGACTGCCGCTCGCCGTGGAGCTCGCCAGGGCGGGATACCGCGTACTGGGCTTTGATGTGAGCGAGCGGGTGGTGGAAGGGCTCAACCAGGGCACCTCCCACGTGAAGGATATCTCCGACGCCCGGCTCCAGGACATTCTGAAGACCGGCCGTTTCACGGCCACCACGGACGGCGGCCGCCTCCGCGATGCCGACGCGATTTCCATCTGCGTCCCGACCCCGCTGTCGAAGTTCAAGGATCCCGACGTCAGCTACATCGTGGCGGCCACCGAGACGGTAAGGAAGGTGCTCCGGCCCGGGCAGGCCATCATCCTCGAGAGCACGACCTATCCGGGAACCACCCGGGAAATCATGCTCCCGTTGCTGGAGGCCACCGGCCTCGAGGTCGGCCAGGACTTCTTCCTTGCGTTCAGTCCCGAGCGGGTCGATCCAGGCAACGCGGTGTACCAGACCAAGAACACTCCCAAGGTGGTGGGCGGGATCACGGCGGATTGCCTGCGGGTGGTCTGCGCCCTCTATCAGCCGGCCATCGACGCGCTGGTGCCGGTCTCCACCACGGAAGCGGCAGAGCTGGTGAAGCTTCTGGAGAACACCTTCCGCAGCGTGAACATCGGGCTGGCGAATGAAATGGCCATTGTCTGCGACAAGCTCGGCGTTGACGTCTGGGAAGTGATCGAAGCGGCGGCCACCAAGCCGTTCGGCTTCATGAAGTTCACGCCGGGCCCCGGCCTGGGTGGCCACTGTATCCCGATCGACCCGCACTATCTCGCCTGGAAAATGCGCGGGCTCAACTACAAAACCCGGTTCATCGACCTGGCAGGTGAGCTCAACACCGAGATGCCGGTGTTCTGGGTTCGCAAGGTCGGTGATGCCCTCAACCAGCTTGGCAAGGCGGTGCGCGGCTCTTCCGTGCTGATCCTTGGCGTGGCCTACAAGAAGGACATCGAGGACCTGCGGGAGAGCCCGGCCCTGGACATCATCCGGCTGCTCGAGCAGCAGGGCGCCAAGGTGGCCTACCACGATCCCTACGTGCCTGCGTTCGACGAGGATGGGCACGGATTCAAGTCGGTGCCACTCACCGTGGAGACCGTCAAGGCAGCCGACTGCGTCATGGTGGTGACGGACCACAGCTCGCTCGACTACGATCTGATTCGCAGCCACGCGCGCTGCGTCGTAGACACCCGCAACGCTCTGGCACGCCCCCGGGCCCGATGAAAGTCACCATCGTCGGCAGCGGCTACGTCGGCCTTGTGGCCGGTGCCTGTCTTGCCGAAACGGGAAATGACGTGGTCTGCGCCGACGTCGATCCCCGCAAGGTCGCGCGGCTCCTCGAGAGCGACATCCCGATCTATGAGCCCGGGCTGGAGCCGCTGGTCCGCCGGAACCGGGTCGAGGGGCGGCTCAATTTCACCACCGATGTCGGCGCCGCGGTGGAGCATGGAAAGGTCGTGTTCATCGCGGTGGGCACCCCGGCCGGAGAGGACGGGTCGGCCGATCTGCAGCACGTCCTCTCGGTGGCCCGGACCGTCGGGCAGCACATGAATGAGCCCAAGGTGGTGGTTACCAAGTCCACGGTGCCGGTCGGCACCGCGGAGCGGGTCCGCGCCGCCATTCGGGGAGAGACGCGGGTCCCTTTCTACGTCTGCTCCAATCCGGAGTTCCTCAAGGAAGGCGCCGCGATCGAAGATTTCATGAAGCCTGACCGGGTGATCCTCGGCGTGGACAGCGACGAGGCCCGCGACGTCATGGCGGATCTCTACGCGCCCTTCGTCCGTACCGGCAATCCGGTGCTCTTCATGGATATCCCCTCCGCGGAGGTCACCAAGTACGCGGCCAATGCGATGCTGGCCACCCGCATCTCCTTCATGAACCAGATCGCCGACCTCTGTGAGCGGGTCGGCGCGGATGTGTCCATGGTGCGGAAGGGCATCGGCACCGACCGGCGAATCGGCAGCGCGTTCCTCTTCCCCGGTCCCGGCTACGGCGGGTCCTGTTTTCCGAAGGACGTCCGCGCCTTGTCGCACACGGCGCGGGAGATGGGCATGGAGCCCAGCCTGCTCGACGCGGTGGAGGCGGTCAACGACCGGCAGAAGCTGGTCCTGCTCCGGAAGCTGCTCCATCGGCTGGGGCCCCGACTGGCCGGGCGCCAGGTGGCGGTGTGGGGCCTCTCCTTCAAGGCGGAAACCGACGACATGCGGGAGAGCCCCGCGCTGCCGCTGGTGGATGGCATCCTGGCAGCGGGCGGGTTGGTCCGGGCCCACGATCCGAAGGCCATGGAAGCCGCCCGCGACATCTACGGCGACCGGCTTTACTACGCCCGCGATCCCTACGAGGCCCTGGCGGGCGCCGACGCGCTGGTCATCGTGACGGAATGGCTGGTGTACCGCAATCCGGATTTCGAGAAGATGCGCTCGCTGCTCACCGCGCCGCTGATCTTCGATGGCCGGAACCTCTACGATCCCGACCGCATGGTCCGGCTCGGATTCGAGTATCACGGAATCGGCCGGAGGCGCGCATGAGGTTACTGGTCACCGGGGCCGCGGGGTTTCTGGGGTCGCACCTGACCGACCGGCTGCTCACCGAGGGTCACGAGGTGCTGGGCTACGACAACCTGATCACCGGCGACCCGAAAAACCTCGCCCACCTGGCGGGCCACCGCCGTTTCAAGTTCGTCCGGCAGGATGTGTCACAGCCGTTCGCGGTCAAGGGCCCACTCGACGGGATCCTCCATTTTGCCTCGCCGGCCAGCCCGCCCGACTATCAGCGCTGGCCGATCGAGACGCTGATGGTGGGGAGCTACGGCACCCATCGGTGTCTGTCCCTCGCCGAGGAGAAGGGCGCCCGGTTTTTCCTGGCTTCCACCTCCGAGGTCTACGGCGATCCGACCCAGCATCCTCAGACCGAGAGCTACCGGGGCAACGTGAATCCGGTAGGACCCCGCGCCATGTACGACGAGGCCAAGCGGTTCGCCGAGGCCATCACTTCTTCATTTCACCGGACCTACGGCACCGACACCCGGATCGTACGGATCTTCAATACCTACGGGCCCCGGATGCGCCCGGAAGACGGCAGGGTGGTCTCGAACTTCATCGTGCAGGCGCTTCGCGCCAAGCCGATCACCATCTACG
>JAYUAL010000337.1:0-3919 GCA_043741355.1 Gemmatimonadales bacterium
CGGCCCCGGCGCCCTTCCCGGATCGTGCGATAAGCAGCTGGTGCAAGGTGGGCACCGCCGAATACCAGGTGACCCCGTGGTCGCGCACGATTCGCCAGAAGGAAAGCGGATTGAACTTGCCCGGGACAACCACGGTGCCGCCGGTGGACAGGGTCGCCAGGGTGGAGGCAACGAGTCCGTGCACATGAAACAGCGGCATGACGCAGAGCGAGACATCGCGGGCCGTGAGCGCGTAGCTCCGAGCCACGTTCCCGGCCGAGATGGACAGGTTCGCGTGGGTGAGCGGCACGCGCTTTGGGCGCCCGGTGCTGCCGCTGGTATGCAGAATCAGCGCGACGTCGTCGACGGTCGGCGGCTCGAAGGGGCGCCCTCCGGCCGCTCCGGAGAGGCGCACCTCGCCTGCCGGGTCCATTTCGACGGTGAGCACCGGGACCCGCTCTGCGGCGGCGCGCCGGGCATCGGCGGCGCCGTCCGCGGGAAGCAGCAGCACCCGCGCATCGGTGTCCCCGAGATAAAAGCGGAACTCCTCTTCCTTGTACCCCGGGTTGAGCGGAGCCGCCGTCCCCGCCATCGACGCAGCCAGAAACGAGACAATGGTTGGAATCCCGTTCGGGAGCGCCATGCCCACCCGGTCGCCGCGTCCGATCCCCGCCGCCGCGAGCGCTTCCGCGACGGACTGCACCTGACGCCGCAGCGCCCCGTAGGTGACGCGAAGGTTCCCCTCCGGATCGATCACCGCGATCTGGTCGGCGGGGATCGAGTGCAGGAGGTCGAGCAGTGTTGTCGGGGCGGTGCGACGGGACATGATTGATGGAATGTGACCCCCAGCGCCGCTATCGTCAACGTTCAACTACATTTCCTTCCTATGCGACTCGCTCCGCTGCTCGTCCTGCTCGTTGCCGCTGTGCCGGCGGCCGCCCAGCAGCCTTCGGGGACCACGCTGTCCGGTCTCTGGCAGCTTGCCAGGGGCCAGGTCAAAACCGACGGTCCGAAAACGGTCATGATCCGGCCTGATTCCAGCGCATCATGGGGAAAAGAGACGGTGCGTTGGCGCCTCAAGCCGGGCGAGATCATGATTGCGCTGGGCGGTGAGTGGGAGACCTACACGCTGAAGCTGAAGCGGGACCAGCTCACGCTTTCCGGCGGCGATCTGACCGAGCCCATTACGCTCAAGCGGGTAGGCCAGGCGACTCCCCGTCCCGCCAACGTGCCGGTTCCTCCCGATCCCGAGAACCAACCTCCTGACTGAGGGGCCCGGGCTTCACGGCAAATTGAGCGACAGCTGACCCCGGCTGAGTGCGATCGGAGCGAGCGGACCCTGCTGCACCGCCACGTGTAACTGCCCCAGAAACCCCGACTGCCTGAGCACCGGCTCCACCGCGGCCCGCGCCGCGTCCGGCGTGTTGCAGCGCTGGCTCAGGTGCGCCAGGACCACCGTCACCAGCCCGTGGTGATGCAGCTCGGTCAGGAGCTGGGCCGTGGCCCGGTTGGAAAGGTGCCCGCCGCTTCCGGCGATCCGGTGCTGCACCGAGGCCGGATACTGGCTGGTCCGGAGCATCACCTCGTCGTAGTTGGCCTCCAGCACGATCGCGTGCAGTTCCCGGAAGTGGTAGCGCAGCGCCTGGGTGGCGCGGCCGAAGTCATAGGCCACCCCGAGGCAGAGGCCGTCGGAAGTGGTCACGGTAAGCGCGAGCGGTTCCGCCGCATCGTGCAGCAACGAGCATCCGGCGAGGGTAAACGGGCCGCACTCGGTGCGCGTGGTGGTACGGAGCGGCAGGAACTCCACGTCGGCCGGAGCGCCCAGCGCGGTCCAGGTGCCCACCGAGGCGAGCACCGGAACCCGGTGCCGGCGGGCCAACCGGATGGCGCCTTGCGCGTGATCGCCATGTTCGTGGGTCAGCGCGATGCCGCACAGTCCCGTCAGACTGGTGCCGGCGACCTCGGCGCGACGTTCTATTTCGCGGCCGCTGAACCCGGCATCCAGCAGGATCACCGCGCCGCCGGCGGACAGGATACACGCGTTGCCGCGAGAGCCGGAGCCCAGCATGGTGAGCAGGGTCACCGGGCGAGTCGGGCGTGGGTCGCGCGAAGCGATGCCTCGATACCGGCGTCCACCGTAACTTCGCGCCGGGGCATCACCCGTTTGGCGACCCGGATGAATCCCTCGGCGTCCAGGGAATCATCGCCGCCCGGGCCCCAGGCGAAGGGAGGCACCCACTTGGGCACCGCACCTCCCACGACATTTGCGCCGGCTCCTATCACACTTCCGGTGGAGAGCATCGTTCCGATTGCGGTCTTGGCGTGATCCCCGAAGAGCGTGCCGAGATTCATGCGTCCCGTGGGGAGCCTCCCCCCGGGGAGATCGAGCCGCACCTCGCCGTAGGTGTTCTTGAGGTTGGAGGTGATGGTTCCCGCGCCCAGGTTGACCCACTGGCCGATGACGCTGTGTCCCACGAAGCCGTCATGACTCTTGTTGGCATAGCCGAGCATGACGCTGGTGGACATCTCGCCGTGGACCCGGCAGCGGGGACCGATGGCCGAATGCCGCAGAGCCCCGCCCAGCAGCAGGCTTCCGGTTCCCGCGAAGAGCGGACCCTCGAGCCGCGTACCGGAGCGGACCTGCACGCCTTCTTCGAGCACCACCACACCGTGGCGCACGTCAAAGACCACGCCCGGCTCCACCGCCGCGCCGAAGCAGGCGACATCTCGCGGATCTCCCAGAATGATCACCCCATCGGGAATGGGATCGGGACCCGCAACCAGGGCGCCGGCGCAGTCGGTTGGCAGCAGGCGCTCGATTGCGGTGATCAGGTCCCACGCGCCCTGGAGCAGCATGCCGTCGATCGGAACGGCCGAACCCTGATCGTGCGGCCCGTCCCAGGTGTCGCCCTCCGCGACGATCCAGGCCACCGTCGCATCTTCGTGGGTGAGCCGGCGGACCCCCGCCTGGAGCTCGAGGCCCCCGCTGGCGGGCGCGAACTCGGAGCGCACCACCACCGCCGGCCCGGCAACCGGGCCGTTCGGCACGACCGGGGCGGAATCTACATCGGCAAACCGGGCGACGTGATCTCCCATCACGACGGCCTTCTCGAGCCCCAGCATGCCGCCCCAGCGATCCCGGATGCGCCACGCGCCGGCGCGCAGCTCGCCGATCGGGCGCGCGCCGGCGAATGGCTGCCACGCGGGGCCCGGATTTCCCGGCTCCAGGCAGACGAGGCGGGTCACGGAACGTCCCGGACTTCGGGGGACAACGCCTGGAGGGTGCGTTTGAGATCGGCGGCGTCCGACCGGTTGAGCACCATCACCCGTCCGTTGGCGGCCACCACGATGACGTCGTGCATCCCGCTCACCACGATTGGAGTCCCGTCGCTCCAGACAATGCAATCGCTCGATTCGAACACCGTCACGGGACCCACGACCACGTTGCCTTGGCTGTCGCGGGGGCGAACCCGGGCCAGCGCTTCCCAGGTGCCGATGTCGTCCCAGTCGAAGTTCCCGGTCACCACCGCCACCGCCTGGCTTCGTTCCAGGACGCCGACATCGATGGATACCGAGCTCACCGCCTCGAAGAAGGCCGCGACGTCGCCTTCGGCGAGATGAATGAGGTGCGGGGCTATTTCCGGCGTATGGGCACCAACCTCGGCCAGCAGCCGCTGAGCGGTCCAGGCAAAGAGTCCGCTGTTCCAGAGGGCACCCTGTTCCATGAGGTCGAGCGCCAAGGCGGCGTCCGGCTTCTCGGTGAACCGGTCCACCGTGCGGGCCTCGCGGTCGAGCGGCGTACCCGGAATGATGTACCCGTAGCCGGTCTCCGGCCGGGAGGGGACGATACCCACCGTCACCAGCCGGTCGTGATTCCGGGCGGCGAACAGCGCGATCTCGGCGGTCTTGGCAAAGGCGGCTTGATCGCCCACGGCCCAGT
>JAYUAL010000338.1:0-1535 GCA_043741355.1 Gemmatimonadales bacterium
CGGTGAGGGCGAACGGCGGGCGTCCGTCGGTCCTCACCGTCCGTCGGACTCGCCTCCTAGGCCGTCCGCATCCACCGGAACACCTCGCGGAAGCTGGCCTTCTTGCCATACATCAGGATTCCCACTCGGTAGATTCGCCCCGCGAGCCACACCACCACGAGCACGCCCAGGATCGTGGTCAGGATAGTGCCCGCAAGCTGCAGCGGCGAGAGCGGTGAGACAGAATACCGCATCGGCACCACGAAGGGCGCCAGGGGCGGAACGTAGCTCAGCACTCGCGCTGCCGTGCCGTTGGGATCCCGGATCAGGGCGAAGATCGAGAAGAAGCCGGCGATCACCATCATCATCACCGGCATCTGGGCCTGGCCGGCGTCCTGGATGGTATTGCACATGGCCCCCACCGCGGCGTAGAGCGCCGCAAAGAACAGGAACCCCAGGGTAAAGAAGATCAGGAAAACCAGGAACAGGTCCGGCCTCATCGAGGGAAGGGAGAGTGGGAGCGGCCCGGTGGCGGTGGCGCCCAGCGCGGTGAGAATCTGATCCTTGTACGTGGAGAACAGGGTCGCGGCCCCGGTCCAGATCCCGATCTGGAGCAAGGCCACGGCCCCGACCCCGATCACCTTGCCGAGCATCATCTGGAACGGAGTGAGGCTGGAGGCCAGAACTTCCACGATCCGGCTGGTCTTCTCCTCGACGATCGCGCCCATTATCTGCTGGCCATAGATCAGGAGCGCGATATAGAGAATGATGCCCATGGCATACGCCAGGAGAAACGTCGCAGCGCCGCTCTCGCCGGTCAGTCTGCCGTCGGCTACCTTGGCCGTGACCAGATCGATGCCCTGGACCGACCGCATCACCTCTCCAGGGTCGACGCCCAGCCGTTCCAGCCGTGTCGCCTGGATCACCGGCCGTATTTCCGTTTCGATCATCCGCATGTCGTCGAACGAGCCGACATTGTTGCCGAGGTAATGCACCCGGCCCGTGATAATCGAGGAATCGCTCACCAGCAGCAGGCCGTCAAATCCCGCGGCCTGCTTGTCCGAAAGTCCGGTACGCTTGACCAGCGAATCGCGCACCGCGAGCTCTCTGCCCGCGGCGGCTACACGAGTGACCTCGAATCGCGGCGGAGCGCCGGCACCCCGACCCCGCCGGGCCGCCTCCAAAGCCGCCGCCGCCCGCTTCCCGAATTCCGTGGTTGTGCCGTCTACCACGGCCACTCGCTTCACGCCGGTGTCGCGGCTCATCAGATATCCTGGCACGATGGCCAAGACACCGAAAAACAGTGGCCCCAGAATCGTGGCGAGGATGAAGGCCCGAGTACGCACCTTCTCGACGAACTCGCGCCGAATCACCGCCCAGATCTTATGCATGGTGCGCCTCGCTGGCCGGCGCATTGGCGGCGTCGGCTCCGACCTTCGCGATGAAAATGGCCTGGAGCGAAGGCTCCACGACCTCGAAACGGGCAAGCCCCACATCTTCCTGAACCAGCGTCTTGAGCAGCCGATCGGGGTCGGCGCCGGCCGCCAGCTGGACCT
>JAYUAL010000339.1:0-3910 GCA_043741355.1 Gemmatimonadales bacterium
GGGTTCCTGTTCCGGCAGGCGCTCACGGGCCGGACCTACAACCTCGGCGCCACCATGACGGCCACCGGCACCTGGCAGGGCATCACGAACACCTCGAAGGTCAGCTACATCTACGAGGATCAGACCTCGAATCTGGTCAACGCCTTCGCCGACAAGTTGTTCGTGCGCCAGGTACCCGAATTCACCGGCGCCGACCCGGCGACCTACACCGCCTTTTCCGAGAACAAGGTCATCCGGAACCGGAACGCCTTCGCGATCACCACGTTCGACATCAAGGACAAGTACATCCTCGACGGCTTGATCCGGCGCGACGAGTCCTCGCTGTTCGGTCCCAACAGCCGCCGATCTTACTATGGCCGCGTCTCCGGCGCCTGGCGGGCCAACGAGGATCTCAAGATCAAGGGCTTCGACGAAATCCGGCTCCGGGCGTCCTACGGGACTGCCGGTCTCCGTCCGCGATTCGAGTATCAGTATGAGGTGCTGAGCACCGCCGGCGGGTCGTTTTCCAAGCAGACCCTCGGCAACAAGAACCTGAAGCCGGCCCACTCGGCGGAATTCGAAGTCGGCGGCAACATCGAGATGGGTGGCGGGCGGTTCACGCTGGAGTACACCTACTCGAAGAAGACCACCAGGGACCAGATGATCCTGGTCGATCTGCCCTCGGTCGTCGGCTTCCTCAACCAGTATCAGAACGTCGGCTCCCTCAAGTCGCAGACCCACGAGATCGCGATGGGCTACCAGGTCGTGAACACCCGCGACATGGCCTGGGTGGTCAACGTTACCGGCGACCGCACCCGTCAGACCATCACCGACTGGCCGCTGCCCGAGAGGCTCAACTCCTTCGGACAGCAGCCCCAGACGTTCCTCATCACCCCGGGTGCCAAGCTCGGCAGAATGTACGGTAACCGGGCCGTCCGGAGCATCAGCGAGTTGTACGACGACCCGGCCAAGAAGGCGCTGTCCGGCGCCGGGCAGACGTTCGATCCGGCCAAGTTCGTCGTCAACGAGGAAGGCTACGTCGTGCGGCTGGCCAACTGGCACTGCGGCGACAACCTCAAGATCATGGGCACCGCGACGCCTTGCCCGGCGGGTGAAAGGCCCATCACCTACATCACTTGCAAAACGTTCGGGACCGACGGGAGCTGCACCAGGACGACCAACCTGGTCCCCATCGGTGATGCCAACCCCGATTTCAACGCCAGCTTCAGTTCGACCTTCAACTTCAAGCGGTTTGCCGTCACCGGGCTGGTGGATTGGAGCCAGGGCGGCAGCATTTACAACGGCACCCGGCAGTGGCCCTTCTTCGACAACCGCGACCGGGTGTACGACCAGCGGGGCAAGCCGGAACTGGAAAAGAAGTCGCAGAGCTACTACAACTACTTCTACAACGGCTTGAATGCCCAGGGGTACTTCGTCGAGCCGGGCACGTATGTGAAGATCAAGGAGCTGTCGGTCAACTACACGCTGGTGCGCGATCAGCTTCGGAAGGTCGGCCTTGGCCGCCTGGAGAACATCCGTCTCGGAGTCGTGGGCCGGAACCTCTTCACCTTCACCAAGTACTCCGGCTATGACCCCGAAGTCTCGGGCCTCGCCGGGGATCCCTTCCAGTTCCGTGTCGACTGGTTCCAGTATCCCCACTTCCGGACCTTCACCGGACTGGTGGAGATCGCGTTCTGAGGCCCGACCCGACTCTCATGAGGAGTTCGTTCATGCGCAAGTTTACACGATGGACCCGGCTCGCAGCGGTTGCGGTGCTGGTCACGGCGGGGTGCAAGAGCCTCGAGGTGACCAACCCGAACAATCCCGATGCCGCGCGGGCGTTCTCGGATCCCGGCGCGGTGGCCGGTCTGGTGACGGGCGCCATACGCAACTGGGTGCAAACCCGGCAAACCTACGACGGCCCGCTGGTGCTCGAGGCCATGGCGGACGCCTATACCGCCTCGTGGAACAACTTCAACCTGCGGTACTACACTTCGTTCGGGAACGAATGCCCGGCGCGGTGCGGCTGGGACAACAATCCCACGTCGAACTTCCGGTTCGAGGTCGAAACCATGTGGTATGGGTACTACGGCCTGCTCTCGTCGGTCAACGACGTGCTGACCGCCATCCGGAAAAACAACGTCACCATCACCGACGCCGCCAACACCAAGATGCTCGAGGCGGCGTCGGTCATGGTGCAGGGCGTGGTGTTCGCGAACATCGCGCTGCACTACGACCAGGGCTTCGTGGTGACCGAGGCCACCGACCTCAGTAACCCGCTGGCCCTGCCGCTGGTCACCCGCGCCGTGCTGCGGGACTCGGCCATCGCCAAGTTCGACCAGGCCGCCACCCTCATCGCGGCGGCCGGGTTCTCGGCGACTCCCGCGACCTGGCTGGGCGCCACCAGCGGCCCGTCCTACAGCAGCGCTCAACTGGTCAAGCTGGTCAAGACCATGCAGGCCGAACTGCTCACCATGTATCCGCGAAACGCGGCGGAGAATGCCACGGTCAACTGGGGCCAGGTGGCGACCTATGCCTCGACCGGCCTGAGCAGCGGTACGCCGCTCGACATCAGGTTCTACAACGATCGCACCAACATGATCGATGGGGTCAAGTCCTGGGGGAACGACATCACCACCATGCGGGTAGACACCCGGCTGGCGAGGAACATCACCGCCGGCCCCGACCCGGCCAAGGTCCACAAGGACCCGTGGCCTGATCCGGCCGGCAACCCACAGCCGAACGCCTTCGACAAGCGGGTGGGCGACGGCTCCTGGGGCCCTTCGGCTGACTTCCTCGGGGTGGGCACCGTCACGCAGACCGCCAGTGCCGGCACCGACTTTGCCTACGCCGGCAAGGCGATCTTCCGCGCCGCCCGGGGCCAGTACCATCAGTCCAACCTGGGCCACATCCGGTATTCGTACCTGGCCTACCCTGGGTACGGGCTTCCCACCGAGGACGGCAAGGGGTTCGCGCCGGTCTACACCGCGACGCTCAACGATCTGCTCTGGGCCGAAGGCCTGATCCGGAGTGGTGGCAGCGGGTTGCAGGCGGCGGGGCTCATCAACAAGACCCGCGTCACCCGTGGCGGCCTCACGGCGCTCACCGGTGTCGAAAGCACGGCGGCACTGCTCGCGGCCCTGCAGTACGAGCAGGATATCGAGTTGCTGGGCATGGGCAGCGAGCCGTTCTTCAACCGGCGCCGCATCGACGGCCTGCTGGCAATGACTCCACGGCAAATGCCCATTCCGGCCAAGGAGCTCGATGTGCTCAAGAAGGAGTTCTATAGCTTCGGCGGCCCCGGCAATCCGGCCGGACTGGCGCCCGGAGTGGATGACAATGGGGTGCCGATCATCAGCGTCCGCGAACGGGGCGAGGCGCTTCTGAAGGCAGCCCTGCAGCAGGCGCGGCGCCACCGTCGCGACTGAGGCGGTTCCAGGCTGAATCTGCGAACGGGCGCCCCGGTGGGGCGCCCGTTCCATTTTCTAGCGCGCCGTCACCCACATGCGCACGGCCATGAGCAGGAGAAACCCGGCGAAGAACCGCTGCACCGTGGCGGGGGCGGCCTGCTGGGCGATCCGCGCTCCGGCCCAGGCCCCCAGGGTCAAGCCCACCCCCAGGAGGAGGGCGGCGCGAATGTCGACCTGCCCGCGCCGGTAGTACTCCATGGCGCCCAGGGCGCCGACCGGAAGCAGCATGGCGGCCAGCGAAGTGCCGGTGGCGGTCGGGAAGGGGAGCTTCATCAGGCTCACCATTCCGATTACCATAATGACTCCGCCGCCGATGCCGAACAGGCCCGCGAGAACGCCGGCCAGCAGGCCGAGCAGCACGTAAGCGACTATCACGACGGGCTCCTTGTCTTGAGCGTGACGAAGGAAGCTAACCGTCCACGGAAACGAGACCACATGGCCGATACCCACCCTCCGGCGGC
>JAYUAL010000340.1:0-1532 GCA_043741355.1 Gemmatimonadales bacterium
GCTTTCAGAGAAGAACGCCCACCCGTTCGGTGCCGTCGGGGTAACCACGATGGTGGTCGAGCTGCCCGACGGGCCCAGATCGAAGCTGGGATGGGTGGCGGGTGGCTTCGGGGCGGTGGTGTCCGGGGCGCAGCTCGCTGCGAGGGCCAGGGCGGCCAGTCCGAGGGTGTCGCGTCCGACGCGGAGGAGTCTCATAGGGTCTGCTTGGTTGGAGGATGGGGCTGCATTCGCCGCAGGAATCATTCCCCGTTGGCCGGATGGCGTTACACATCCGTAACTCGCTGACCCGGGGACGTGTATGTTCAGCATCCCGTCGGCCCCGCGCCGTGCCGGCTTCCGACGACATCCGTAGCGAGAGGAGCACACCTGACTGTCACACCCGTCGTCCATCACCTCCCTGTTGCCCGCACCGCGCGGTACCTCACCCACGGTGATATCGAGAGCGCCTCGGAAGTCTGGTTCGTTCTCCACGGGTACAGCATGCTCGCCGCCTCGTTTCTCCGCTGGTTCGAGCCGGTGGCGCGGCCCGGCCGCCTCCTGGTGGCCCCGGAGGGGTTGTCTCGGGCCTACTTCGAGGAGAAGGGCACCCGCCGGGTCGGCGCCTCATGGATGACCAAGGAAGACCGGGACGCTGAGATCGAAGACTACGTCCGCTACCTCGACCTGGTGGCCGCCCGGGTGCTGGCCGGCGTCCCGGGCCAGCCGCGCATTGAGGTTCACGGCTTTTCCCAGGGAACCGCCACGGCCTGCCGCTGGGTGGCATTCGGGAATCATCTCGCGAGCCGTCTGATGCTGTGGAGCGGCTTGGTGCCGCCGGATCTTCCGCTCGACCGTTACGGGCCGGTGCTCAACCGGTCGGGTCTCGAGATGGCGTTCGGCAGCCGGGACCGCTTCATCCTTCCCCCCGACGTGGACCGGGAACAGGCCCGGCTGGCCGCGGCCGGCCTCACGCCTCACATTCACCGGTTCGACGGCGGCCACCGCGTGGACACTGCCACGCTGATAGCCCTCACCACGGAGGCCGAATGACTACCCAGAGCGCCGCGATCGGCGCGATCATCGTGCGCGAGCTCACCAGCCTGCGCCAGGAAGTCGAGGCCTATTCCAGTGATGCCGACCTCTGGAGGGTGGTGCCCGGCATCTCGAATTCCGGCGGAACCCTGGCGCTGCACCTGGCGGGGAACCTTCAGCACTTCGTGGGCGCGATCCTGGGCGACAGCTCCTACGTGCGCAATCGCGATGCCGAGTTCGCGACCCGGGGGTTGAGCCGGGCCGAGGTAGGCCGCCTGGTGGACCAAGCCATCGCCGCGGTGCAGCAGACCTTCCGGAACCTGGGCCCCGCCGATCTGGGCTCCGAGTACCCCGAGCCGGTGGCGAAGGTGCGGCTCAACACTGGAGACTTCCTGACCCATCTGGCGAGCCACCTCGCCTACCATCTCGGGCAGGTGGACTATCACCGCCGCATCGTGACCGGAAATCCGATGACCGTCGGAACGGTTGCTCCCGGCAAGCTCGCGTCGGCCCGGCCAGTG
>JAYUAL010000341.1:0-9059 GCA_043741355.1 Gemmatimonadales bacterium
TCGGGCTCGGCGCCGGCCTCCTCACGCACTTCGCGGAACCCGGTAGCCACCGGAGCCTCACCCGGATCGATATGGCCGTGCACCGCCTCCCAGGAGCCGGGGGAGCGGCCGCCCGACCCGCGGCGCAGGCAGAGGACCTCGAGCGTGGGTCCCGCGCCGCGGAGCACGAGGACGTCGACGTAGGCGATTCGGGTAGACGTGGGCATTGGGGGAGGATACGTCGGTAGGTCGGTAGGTCGGTAGTTTCCTAGCCTCTTAGCCTCCTGGCCTCTGCTCTCAGTTCGACCGAGCCCGTCTTCCCAGCGCGCTTTCCAGCCGCGCCGCGAGCGCCTTGGCCCGGAAGGGCTTGGTGAGAAAATCGTCGGCGCCCAGCTCCAGCACCCGAACCTCATTGTCCTCGTCGCCCTTGGCGGTGAGCACGATGATCGGAATCTGCCGGGTGGCCGGTCGGGACCGCAGCTGGCTCAGCACCGAGTAGCCGTCCACGCCGGGCAGGTTGAGATCGAGAATGACGATGTCCGGCGCGTGGCGGTCCACTTCGTCCAGCGCCTGCGCGCCGTCGCGCGCCTCCACCACGGTGTATCCCTGCCGCTCGAGCAGGTCCTTCATCACCCGGCGCAGCTGGTCTTCGTCATCCACCAGCAGCACCATTGCCCCCTTGCGGGTGAGCTCGGTGCGCGCCGGCGGGAGATCCTCCAGCAGCTCGAACGCCGGCGAGGCTTCGAAATTCGGCGTGGCCAGCTCCCGCCCGGGAGCGGATGGCCGGGCGGTGGTGCGCGGCGCCGAGTGCGCCGGTGCATCGTCGTCCTCGGCGGGCCGGCGGGGCCGGCGGCGGCGGCGCTCGTCATCGTCATCGTCGTAGCGCTCCCCGGTCCGTGCGTGGGCCGGGGTGTCTTCGCGGGGGGGCTCGGTGACCCGGAGCAGTTCCTCGACCGAAGTCTCTCCCGACAACACATGCCGGACCCCGCTCTCGAAGAGCGAGCGCATGCCCCCGGCCCTGGCGGCGGCGGCGATCTGATCGGCAGTGGCGCCCCGCCCGATCAGCCGCTCCAGCTCGGCGGTCATGACCAGGATCTCCACGATGCCGAACCGGCCCCGATAGCCGGTCATCGCACACTCGGAGCATCCCGCGGCCTGATAGAGCTCGGCCGGCCCGGCCGGGAGGTATTTCTTGATCCGCTCGGGCAGCGGGTCGGTCTGTTTGATTTTGCAATGGGGGCAGAGCCGCCGCAGCAGCCGCTGGGCCAGGATCCCGCGCAGGGCGGAGGCGATCTTGTACGTCTCCATCCCCATGTCCACCAGGCGGGTGACGGTGTTGGGCGCGTCGTTGGTGTGCAGCGTCGAGAGCACCAGGTGCCCGGTAAGCGAGGCCTGCACCGCGATCTGCGCCGTCTCCTGGTCTCGGATTTCGCCGATCAGCACCACGTCGGGATCCTGCCGCAGGATCGACCGGAGCGCCGTGGCGAAGGTGAGGCCCGCCTTCTCGTTGACCTGCACCTGCACGATGTTCGAGCCCAGCCGGTATTCGACCGGATCCTCCACCGTGACGATGTTGACGCCTTCGCCCTGGACCTGCCGGAGCGCGGCGTAGAGCGTCGTGGTCTTCCCCGAGCCCGTCGGACCGGTGACCAGCAGGATGCCTTCCTTGTTCTGAAGCAGCTTTGCCATCGTCTTCTGCTCATCGTCCTGGAGCCCGAGCGCGTCGAGCGACAGCACCGTCGCCTTGGCGTTGAGGATCCGGATGACCAGCTTCTCTCCCAGCGACGCGGGCAGGGTGGACACCCGCAGATCGACCGGGCTCCCGTTCACGGCCACGCGGCAGCGGCCATCCTGGGGCCGGCGCCGGTCCGCGATGTCCATCCCCGACATGATCTTGACCCGGGACACCAGCGGAATGCCCGCCGAGCGGGGGATTTTCATGACCTGGCGCAGCACGCCGTCGATGCGGTAACGAACGCTGACACCGCCGTCGGCGGGCTCGACGTGAATGTCGCTGGCCCGGCTGGTGATGCCGTCGGCGATCAGGGTATCCACCAGCTTGATGATCGGGCGCTGCTGAGCCTCCTCCGCGCTGGCGTTGTACTCATCGGCTTCTTCGGAAATCTGGGTGACTTCCGAGTTGTCGCTCATGCCGGAGAGGAGCTTGGAGACCACGTCTTCCGGCCGGTAGAGGTCGTCGAGACGCTCGCGGATCCTGGTGGGGGGATAGAGCAGCAGCCGGACCTCTCGCCCGGTGGCAAAGGCCAGCATTTTCTCCGCGTCCATGTCGAATGGATTCGCGGTCGCGATCTCGAGGAAGGAATCGGTGATGCGGAGCGGGAGAATGTTGTATTTCCGGGCCAGCTGCTCCGGCACCGCCTCCTGCACGTGCTGGTCCAGCATGGTGAGATCGGCGATCTGGAAGCGAAATCGGGCGGCGAGCGCGGTGAGGATCTGATCGTCGGTGGCCAGCCGGCGGGCGATCAGGGCCTCCCAGAGCGACGACGGGACACTCCCGACGTCGCGCCGGACGGCGTCGATCTGCCCTTCCAGAACGAGCGTCGAGAGCGTCGGAACCAGCCACTCGTCGCTGAAAACCATCCGTAAGTACCTGCGAGGGAAAGAGTGCCGCAATCTAGGCGGGCGGGGGCGACTGCGGCTAGAGGATCGGCCACCATTCCGGCGCCACATCAACGGTCAGGCGAATCAGCCGGCGGGGGCGTTTCCCTTCGATGAGCAGGTTCCGGTCGCGCAGCACGGTGCCGATCTCCAGTCGGAGAAGGTTCTGGAGCAGCTCGAGGGCGATCCCGGCCACTGGCCGGGCGCCATGGCTGCTCCGCCATTGGAGACCCTCGATCTCGCCGCCGGCCCAACCCACCGCAATGAAGGGGGCGATAATCGCCCGATTGCCGGTGCTGGCGAAGGGCCCGAGCCCGACCGCGGGCACCGGCACACCCAGGCGCCATTCGAGCTGGACCGCGATGACCTCGCGACCGCCGTAGCCCCGGATGGGCTCGGGCTGGAGTGTGCCCCGGCCGCCGATCGCGAAGCTGCGCGCCTTGGGGAGCCCTTGGGTAGCCAGCCCGGCCAGGGTACGGAGACGGAGATGGCCCAGGGGGGCCGGAACGTTTCCATCGATGCGAAGGTTGGCCCGGAGATACTCCGTTTTACCTGCGCCAAGCTCCAGGCCGAAGGTGGCCTTGAGATCAGAGCGGTCGATGGCACCCCGCCCCGCCAGTGTCACCGCCATTCTCCCCACCCAGTAGGTTCCGCTGCCCAGGTCGGCGTTTACCCGGTAGGTCCCGGAAATGGGGCTGGCCCGGGTCTGGACCGTGGAGGTCCGATCCCACCGGGCCCCTAGATCCAGCGACCAGCGCGGGTCGAGCCGACGGCGAACGCCGATGCCAATCTCCTCGCTCAGCACGTAGTCGCCCAGGTCCTTGCCCGATTCCTGGGCCAGGAACGAATTGACGGCGCCGCTTACCACCGGCTCATCGCCGAAGTCCCGAATCGCCCGCCGCCCCAGCACCGACCATCGATTGGCCCCGCGCTGCAATGAGGCCGTAAGGCCGGCGGTGACCCGATGGTCCGACAGACCGTACCCCAGCGAACCGCGCACCGCGTAGCCGCCGTTGAACTGGAAGCCCAGGCCGGTACCCACGGCCAGACCCTGTACCCGGTTCACCCGGATAAGATCACTCACGGCGGTGGTGCCGATGCGGCTGCGGGGAAGTCCCTCGATCATATGGTGGGACACCAGCGCCTCGGCGCTCGCCTTGAGCTCGTCGAACTCCAGGCGGTTGAACGGTTCGGCCGACTCGGCGGTGGTTCTGAGAGGCGTGGTCCACCGTGCGGTGTCGGGCGCCGGTGCCGCGAGCCCGCCGAATTCCGGCGCCGCCTTGAGCTCGGAGGGCATCGGCACGGTGAAGTCGTAGTCGTCGATCTCCCATTTGCCGCGAATGATGGTCCGCGCCGGAAACTCGAACACCGACGCGCGGCGCCGGATCTCGATCTGCTGCCGGTAGGGCAGCCACCATTTCTCTTCCAGCAGCGACTGCTCCACCACGACGCTGATGTCCTCGATTTCCGCGCCGCGATAGGCCCCGGGCGTGAAGCTGAACTGGAAGCGCACCAGGGCCGCGGTGCGCCGCTCCAGGTAGAGCGTCCCCACCACCAACGGCCGCTTCAGGTCGCGCGGCCTGACCTGGACCGCCAGGACCTCGATGGGACCTTTGGGAGTCCGCAGCGTGATCGTGTCGCCCAGGGCAAAGTCGTATTCGTCGAGGCCTTCGAGCGAGAGCGGATGCACCGCGTCGCGCACCTCGTCGCCATCGCCGATGCGGATCACCGGGCCGTAGTTGTTGGTGACGATGCCCAGGTGATCGCGGTGGTAGTTCATCGTCGAGGGCAGGAAGGTCTGGTCCCTCCATGCCACGATCCGCTGCTTGCTCTGGTCGGGCGGCTCCCAATACACTTCCACGTCGAGCTCGTCCGCCTTGGCAATGCGGGGCGGATCGGGGAATCCGACGCCGAATTGAATCAGGTAGAATACGAACCCGTGAGCCCGGCTCCGGTAGGACCGGAGCAGCGAGTCGGACGGCGGGCTCTCCCGGAGCAGGATGCCGCGCCGGATGAGCTGATTGACCTGGGGATCATTCCAGGACTGGCCGGCCAGAGGTCCCGGCAGGAGCAGCAGCAGGAGGGCGACGAATGCGCGAATCATCGTGATGGCATCAATAAGCGGGGCTCGCCACGCGGGAGCAAGCGTGACGCTGGCGCTCCTGGCGGCCTCCTGCGGGCCGCCCAAGGGCATCGCTCCCGGTACGGTGCCGGCTGCGGCTGCGGCTGCGGCAGCGCCGAAGGCGCTGGCGCCGAGGCCATTGGCCGAGGTGTTCGTGCTCGAGGCGTCCGGCGTGCCGCCCGAGGATACCTCGCTGAGCGTCGTGTCGGGCTCGCCCAGGGCGGTAGTGATGCGCCGCTCCGCGCCCGACTTTGGCATCTTCGCCCAACTGCAATTCCCCGCGAAAACCCTCACGGCTCCGGCCGGGGCCGCCGAGGCCACGCTCACGATCAGCCCGCGCCCCAGCCTCTACGGTCTGGACCTCGTCGTGGCGGGCACCGTGACGGACGGCGCCACCATCGTTTTCAGCTACGGGGCTCATTTCGTGGCGCCGGCCGGGGCCCGGGAGCGCTACGGAAGCAATCTCGCCTTCGAGAAAGAGCTCGCCATCGGGCGCCTCGAGGAGAACGGACAGGTGGTGTTCCTCCCCACCTCCCGCCCCGCCTCCGACATGCTGAGCGCCCCACTCGGGGGCCCAGGCCGCTATCTCGTGGCGGCGCCGCGCTGAGCTCCCCTGCCGGCTTCCGGCTCGAGCCGCTCGACGGCGGCAGAGCGCGACCGGTGCCGGCCGGGCGCTCCATTGTCGCCGGCCGCGCCCCCGGCTCCGAGCTCCACCTCGAAGACGAAACCGTCTCCCGCCAGCACGCCGAGCTACGCGCCGACCCCGAGGGAATCACCCTCCGCGACCTGGGCAGCGCCAATGGCACGCGCATCAACGGCACGCCGGTCACCAGGGGGCGGCTCGGTGAAAACGACGTGGTGACCTTCGGCAGTGTCGCCTTTCGTGTCGTGCGCGCGGTCGCCGCGACCGGGGCCCGCGACGACCTGCCTCCGGGCACCGAGATACGCTCAGTGGATGTGCACTCCGGCGGCGGCCCGCTGGCGCGCCTGGCCGCCGAGCGTCTGGCCCGGCTGGTGGATCTGGCGCGCCAGCTCTCCGGTGAAATCGAAACCGACCGGGTGCTGGCGCTGGTCGTGACCCAGGCCGCGGCCCTCCTGCCCGCGGACCGGGTGGCGCTGCTCCTGGTCGACGAGGACACCGGCGAGTTGGTGCCGGCCCACCAGAGCAACCGCTTGGGGATCTCGGAGGTCCAAGTGCCCCGGAGCATCGCCCGCCGTGCCATCGAGGGGCGCATGCCGGTCATCAGCGAGAATGCCGCTCGTGACGCCCGATTCGGCAGCGGATCGGTGCAGGCCAGTCAGGTACGGGCCGCGCTCTGCGTGCCGCTCATGGCGGATCAGGACCGTGCTCTGGGCGTGCTCTACGTCGATTCGCTCACCGCCCCGGGACCGTTCAGCGAGAGCGAGGCCGCGCTCTGCATGGCGTTTGGCGGGCTGGCGGCCGTGAGCATCGCCAAGGCGCATTTTGCCGCCGCGGCGCGCCGGGAGGAACTGATCCGGGTCAACTTCGAGCGCTTCTTCGCGCCCGGGGTCGCGGCCCGGATCGCGGCGGCGCGGGGCGGTGTGACCCCGGGGGGCGAGCGGCGGGCCGTGACGGTGCTGTACAGCGACGTGCGGGGCTTCACTGGCCTGGCCGAGACCCTCCCGCCCGAAACGGTCGCGGCGCTCCTGTCCGAATATTTTGCCGCCATGGTGGAGTTGGTGTTCGAGCAGGGCGGCACCCTCGACAAGTTCAGCGGCGATGCGTTGCTGGCGGTCTGGGGCGCGCCGCTCGCCGCCCCGGACGACGCCGATCGAGCCCTGGCCACCGCGCACGCCATGCAGGCGGAATGCGCCTCCCTCAACGCCCGCTGGACCGGCGCGGGGGGTCCCTCGCTGGCCATCGGGATCGGCCTGCATCACGGCGAGGCCTTCACCGGCATGATCGGCAGCCACCGGCGCCTCGACTACACCGTCATCGGCGACGTGGTCAATGTCGCGGCGCGACTCTGCGATGCGGCCCGGGCGACGGAGATCGTCCTGAGCAATGCGGTGTGGCGCCGGCTGTCGGCACCCCCGACTCCTGCGGTGGGAGAAGACTTGCACCTCAGGGGGAGGGAAGAGCCGGTCCTGATCCACCGGTTGCGGGCGGGACCCGGCCCGGGCACGGCTCATGCGGGTGGTAGCGGATAGCGGATAGCGGATAGCGGATAGCGGATAGCGGATAGCGGGTAGCGCAATGTCGATCACTGGGGGTGTGCCATGCTGGTCCGAATTCTCTCCATTGCGGCATTACTCCTAACGGCGGGTTGTGCCGGCAAGAGCACCAGCTCCCGCGCCGAGCACCCCTCGGCCCGGGCCCAGGACAGCGCGATTGCCCGGTCGAACCTGCCGGGCGCTAAGGGCGTCGGCGCGGCGATGCGGGTGCGCGACAGCGCGGATGCGCGGCGGCAGCGCGAGGCCGCGGTGTCGGATAGCACTCCCTGAAGTGAGGACGGACCGTCCCACCGTCCTCCCTTTCCTCACTGTCCGTCAAATCGGTATTGCCACCCAGCCTTCCCGAGAAGATCGAGCACCAGCCGTACCGGCAGTCCCATCACGCTGAAGAAGTCCCCTTCGATCCTCTCGATGAGCGCGGCCCCGAACCCCTGAATGCCGTACCCACCGGCCTTGTCCATCGGCTCTCCGGTGGCGATGTAGCACTGGAGCAGCGTCGAATCGGCGGGGCGGAAGTACACCGCGGTGGTGTCCAGCGCCTCGAACTCCAGGCCGTCCGCGCGGAGACAGATCGCGGTCATCACCTCGTGGCGGCGGCCCTGGAGTAGCCGCAGCATCCGCAACGCGTCGGCCTCGTCCGTCGGCTTCTCCAGGATCTCGTCCCCCACCACCACGGTCGTATCCGCGCCGAGCACCCAGGCGCCCTGCACCGCCCGCGATTTGTCCCGCGCCAGCCGGCGCACGTAGGCCGCGGGAGCCTCGCGGGGCAATCGCAGCTCCGGCACGTCCGCCGCCTCGACCCGGTGGGGAATGCCCAGCATCGTGAGGAGCTGGTGCCGCCGGGGCGAGCGGGAGGCGAGGATCAGAGGATGGTGCATCACGCGGTGCGCTCCAGCAGGATCGTCACCGGCCCGTCATTGTGGATCTCGACTAGCATGTCGGCGCCGAACTCCCCGGTTTCGACCGGAATGCCCCGCTGCCGGAGCTCGGCGCAGAAGAGCTCGTAGAGCGGAATGGCCTCCTCGGGCCGGGCCGCGTCGATGAAGGAGGGCCGCCGGCCCTTGGCGGCATCACCGTACAGGGTGAACTGGCTCACCACCAGGACGGCGCCGCCGATATCCCCGAGGGCGAGGTTCATCTTGCCCTCGGCGTCGGAGAAGACTCGGAGCCCGGCGACCTTGTCGGCCATCCAGATTGCCTGGTCGACGGTGTCGGCGTGGGTGAAGCCGACGAGGAGGCAGAAGCCTTTCCGGATTCCACTGAGTCGGGTACCCCCGATGGAGACGGAGGCCTGGCTCACGCGTTGGAGGACGATTCGCATTGGTGCCGGTCCGCGAGGAGGTGACAGTAGCCTAAGAATGACGGGTCGGTTCTGCGGCGGGAACCCTTCCGGGCCAGGAACCGGACCGGAGCGATCCCGGGCTCGGGGCTTCTCTTGACGGGACCGGCCCGCAAGCGATACCTTGGGGCATGAACCGACCGGTCGGTCTAGTCCAGCCGTCCCCAGTCCACGAGACCAAGCAGCGGATCATCGCGGCCGGCTTGCGGCTGATGCTGGAGCGCGGCTACAACGCCCTCGGCCTCCGGGATCTCCTGCGCGAGACCGGCGTGCCCAAGGGGTCGTTCTACCACCATTTCACCAGCAAGGAAGACTTCGCGCTCCAGGTGGTGGATGCCTACACGGCCGACGTGCATGCGCTGCTGGAGGTGACGCTGGCGGACCGGCGCCGCCCGCCGCTCGAACGGGTGCGGGGCTTCTTCACGGGGGTCCGCGAGGCCTACGCGGCCCAGGGATACCTCGGGTGTTTGCTCGGCGGGCTCGGGCAGGAGCTCTCCGGGGAAAGCGAGGTGTTCCGGCGCAAGATCGAGGGCTGCGTGGCGGGCATCGCCCGGCGCCTCGCCGTCTGCCTCGAGGAGGCGCGCGAGCGGGGCGATCTCCCCATTACCACGAAGCCAGCCCAGATGGCCAACCTGCTCGTGGATGCCTGGGAGGGCGCCGCCCTCCGGTCGCGGCTGGTGCGCAACGGGAAACCGCTCGACGCGGTCCTCGACTTCTACTTCGCCGCGGTGACCGCAAGCTGATTGACCGAATAGTGTATCAAGGCCCACTCTGATCCGGAGGTTGTCATGCGATCCACCTTAT
>JAYUAL010000342.1:0-3903 GCA_043741355.1 Gemmatimonadales bacterium
GGACGCAAGGGGGAGGCGGCGGCCGAGGTAGCCGCCGCCTTGGGGGACGGGGCCCGGGGATTCGGCTGTGACATCGCGGAGGCGGCGCAGGTGGAGGCAGCGGTGACGGCGGCGGAACAGGGTCTCGGCCCGATTTCCATCCTCGTCAACAATGCCGGTCTCACCCGGGACAACCTCCTGCTTCGGCTCTCGGACGACGACTGGAACACCGTACTCGCGGCCAACCTCACCGGTGCGTTTCATACCACCCGTGCCGTGATCAAGGGCATGATGAAGCGCCGCAGCGGGCGCATCATCAACATCACCAGTGTCGTCGGCCTCACCGGCAACAAGGGGCAGGCCAACTACGCTGCCAGCAAGGCGGGATTGATCGGGTTCACCAAGTCGGTGGCGCGGGAATACGCCAGCCGCAACGTGCTGGCCAACTGCATCGCCCCGGGGTTCATTTCGACCGATATGACTGCCGCCTTGCCCGCCGAGGCCCGGGACGCGTTATTAGGGCAGATAGCCCTGGGACGTCTGGGACAGCCGGCTGACATCGCGGGCGCAGTCCTCTTCCTGTCCTCGGAGCTGGCTTCCTATATCACCGGGCAAGTTCTCGTCGTCGACGGCGGCATGGTCATCTGACGCCGCCAGCATTCACTCTTTCGTTGAGGGCCGCATGAGCGACATGGTCGAGAAGGTGAAGGACATCATCGTCGAGGAGCTGGGCGTGGAGCGTGAGAAGCTCACCGACAGCGCGAGCTTCATGGAGGATCTCGGCGCCGATTCGCTCGACACGGTCGAGCTGGTCATGGCGTTCGAGAAGGAGTTCGACATCGACATTCCCGACGAGGAGGCGGAAAAGCTCCGCACCGTCGGCGATGCGCTCAAGTACCTGCAGGACAAGCTCGGGAAGTAGCGGATGGCGCGGCGGGTCGTCGTCACCGGCCTCGGGCTCGTCACGCCCGTCGGCCTCACGGTCGCGGAAACCTGGGAGAGCCTTCTCGCCGGCAAATCCGGCGCGGGGCCGATCACCAAGTTCGACCCGAGCCGCCTGCAAGTGCGGTTCGCCTGCGAAGTGAAGGGCTTCGATCCTCTGGCCTACCTCGAGCGGAAAGAGGCCAAGCGGATGGATCTGTTCGCCCAGTTCGCCATGGCCGCCTCGCATCAGGCGGTGACCCACGCCGGCCTGGAAGGAAAGTTTCCGGTGCCAGAACGGACCGGAGTCGTCATCGGCAGCGGCATCGGCGGCATGATGACGTTCGAGGAGCAGTGCCTCATCTATCTCCAGAAAGGCCCCGACCGGGTTTCTCCCTTCTTCGTGCCGATGTTCATTCCCGACATCGCATCGGGGCACGTATCCATCCGGTACGGCCTCAAAGGTCCCAATTTCTGCACTGTGTCGGCCTGCTCCTCCTCGGCGCACGCCATCGGAGAGTCCTACGAGCTGATCAAGTCGGGCGCGGCGGATTGCATGGTGACCGGCGGGTCCGAGGCGGCCATCACCGGAATCACCATCGCCGGGTTCCAGAACATGAAGGCCCTCTCGACCCGGAACGACGCTCCCGAACTCGCCAGCCGGCCATTCGACCGGGAGCGCGACGGTTTCGTGCTGGCGGACGGCGGCGCATCGATCGTGCTCGAGAGCCTGGAGCACGCCATGACGCGGGGCGCCGCCATCCTCGGAGAGGTGGTGGGCTACGGCATGAGCGCCGATGCCAATCACATTACGGCCCCCGCTCCCGACGGCGACGGAGCCCGCCGAGCCATGCTGGCGTGCCTGGCGGACGGGGGCATCGCGGCGGCGCACGTCGGCTACATCAACGCCCACGGCACCTCGACTCAGCTGGGCGATATCGCGGAGACCACCGCGGTCAAGGCGGTGTTCGGTGAGCAGGCGCGCAAGCTGGTTTTCGCTTCGACCAAGTCGATGACCGGACACCTCTTGGGCGGCGCCGGCGCGCTCGAATTCGTGGTGTCGCTCCTCGTGGCCACCACCGGAAAGGTGCCTCCCACCATCAACCAGACCTCGCCCGATCCGCAGTGCGACCTCGACTGCGCCCCCAACCGCATGGTAGAGCGCCAGGTCGATGTCGCCCTCTCCAACTCGTTCGGCTTCGGTGGTCACAACGTCTCGCTCGCAGTGCGCCGCTTCGTCGCCTGACCGAACCCGGCGGCACCATGGCCTCCCGACCCCGGGGATTCAGCCTCCAGTTCCTGGTGGGGACGTACTTCATCCTCGCCGCCGCGGTCCTCATCGTGCCAGGCCTGCTCCTGGCCGAGCGTTCGCTTCGCCAAAGGCTCCACGCCGAACGGCTCGCCGCGCTGGAGGCCGCCATGAATGGGGTGGTGTTCGGCATCCACGCCCGGGTGGCCGCCGCCGAGGCGCGGGTAGCCCGGCTTTCGAATCTGATCTCCGCGGAAGGAGCCCGGGCCGATCCGGGTGCGGCCCGGGAATTCGACCGGCTGGTGTCGCGAGAGCCCGACGGTGCGTGGCGATCCCGCAAGGCGCTGTTTGACCCCGCCGTTCACGCGGGAATCTTCCTTCCCAAGACCACCCGGCTCGATCCCGCCTTCAAGTCCTTCCTGATTCGTGCCAAGCGGGTGACCGAGCAGTTCGGCGCCGGCGCTCTCGATCCCACCCTGGCGGACGCCTGGATCAGCCCCGATGAAGGGGGCCAGGTGATGTTCGTCCCGGATCAGCCGACCTTCGTCTGGGATCTCTCGTCTACCGAGGATTACCACGCGACCGCCTGGATGCGGCTGGCCACTCCTGCGCTCAACCCGGAAGGGGTGCCCCGCTGGGCCGACCCATTTCACAGCCAGAAGACCGACGCCTGGTTCGTGAGCGTAGTCGCGCCGTTCACGCGGGACGGGCGCTGGGGAGGATCGGTGGGGCAGGATCTGAGTTGGCAGGAATTGGTGGACTACAGCGCCCAGACCCCGCTCGAAGCGGGGGGACGCTTCCTGATCATCGGCCGGAACGGCGGCGTGCTGGTGGCCGACAGCAACACCGTCCGCAATCCCTCCCGGCCCGAGGGCCGGATGCTGAAGAATATCCTGGATCGCGAGCTGCGCGACACACTGACCCAGTTGCTCGCGGGGGTCTCCGCCGGCGAACGGAGTCCACGGCCCCGGCTCACCCGCACCTCGGAGGCCTACCTGCTCTGGTCGGCGATTCCTCGGACCGGATGGCTGGTGGCGAGCGTGCTGCCCGCCGCCGCGGTGGAGTTGCCGATCCGGGCGCCGCTCCGGGCCATGCGATATGCAGTACTCCTGGGGCTCGGCGTGTTGTTGGTGGCCTCGCTCCTAGCGATCACCCGGGAAATCCGGCGCCGCAAGGAGATTGAGGAGGAAACCCGTCGGGCCGAGGACCGGTTCCGCAGCCTGTTCCAGCTCGACCCCGATGGCGTCTCGGTTACCCTGCTGCAGTCCGGGGAAGTTATCGAGGTGAACGACAGCGCGGTGGTGCTGAGCGGCTATACGCGCGAGGAGATGATGGGTCGTTCCGTTCTCGATCTCGGGCTTTGGGACAGCCCGGCGCAACGGGGGCAGGTTCTCGAGATCGTTCAGCGCGAGGGCGTCTGCCGGAATGTTCCAGTGGTCATTCGGCGCAAGGACGGACGGAGAGTGGAGATCGAGTTTTCCGGCCGGTTGGTCGAAGTGGAAGGAAAGCCCTGTCTCCTGTCGATCCTCCGCGACGTTGAGGAGCGGCGCGCCCTGGAGCGACAGCTCACCCAGGCCCAGAAGATGGAGGCCATCGGCCGGCTGGCCGGCGGCGTGGCACACGACTTCAACAATATCATGACCGCGGTGATGGGGTACGCCCAGATCGCCTCGGAAACTCTCCCCCCGGGCTCGCCCGCCGAGGACGACCTCAGGGAGATACTGCGGGCCGCGGGGCGGGCCTCGGAGCTCACC
>JAYUAL010000343.1:0-1527 GCA_043741355.1 Gemmatimonadales bacterium
GGTCGGCACGCAAATCCGGGCGAAGTCATCAGCCTGATCCGGGCCAACCCGAGTTGAGCGGCCTCAAATGAAGATCGCGATTTCGACCGGCGGCGGGGATGCCCCCGGTCTCAATGCGGTCATCCGCGCGGTAGTGCTGTCGGCGCACCAGCGGGGCTGGGAGACCTACGGCATCAGCCGCGGGTACGACGGGCTCTTCCCACCCGAGCAGCGCTACTGCAAGGACAATCGCTCCACCGCGGCGACACCGGCCGAGACCGAACCGGGGCTGATACCATTGGGGCCGCGTGAGGTGCGGGGCATCACCCACCTGGGCGGCACGATCCTTGGCACCACCAACTACGGCAATCCGTTCCAATGGCCCCGGTTACTTCCTGACGGGACCATCGTGGAGGAGGATCGTTCCGACCAGCTGATCGCCTCGTTCCGGGCGCACGGTTTCGATGCGCTGGTAGCAATCGGAGGCGACGGCAGTCTGGCCATCGCCCAGCGGCTGTTCGAGAAGGGCGTCCCCGTGGTCGGGGTCCCGAAGACCATCGACAACGACGTCACCGGCACCGAATCCACTTTCGGATTCGACACCGCCGTAAGCACCGCGACCGAAGCGCTCGACAAGATTCACACCACCGCAGAGAGCCATGACCGGGTGTTCGTCGTGGAGCTGATGGGGCGCTATGCGGGCTGGATCGCGCTGCACAGCGGGCTGTCGGGCAGCGCGGACGTCATCCTGATTCCGGAAATCCCGTTCGACATCGACAAGGTGTGCCAGAAGATCGTCGAGCGGGAGCAGCGAGGGCGACGATTTTCGATCGTCGTCGCGGCGGAGGGCGCGCGGTCGGCCGGCGGGCAGATCGTTCTGCGCCAACGCGCCGGCGGGGGACGCGCCGAGCGGCTGGGGGGCATCGGCGAGGAAGTGGCCAAGGCCATCGGGGAACGGACCGGCAAGGAAACCCGCTGCCTGGTACTGGGCCATTTGCAGCGGGGCGGCTCTCCGACCACGTTCGACCGGTTGCTCGCGCTCCGATTCGGCTCCGGCGCGGTGCGGGCTATCGCGGCGGGCGATTTCGGCTCCTGCATCGTGTACACGCCGCCCACGGTGAGCCGGTTGCCCCTGACTGAGATCATCGGACAGCCGAAGCTGGTGCCGCTCGACAGCGGAATCATCCTGACGGCGCGCAACCTGGGGATTAGTCTGGGGGATTAGAGGCTCAGAGGCTAAGAGGCTAGGACGCTAGGACGCCAGGACGCAAGGAGGATTTATGGAGAAAGAGGATACTGCCCTGGATGAATCCGAGATCACCGCTCGCCTGAAAGCGCTGAGCCATTGGGCGTACACAAACGGCGCGATCCGGCGTACCTACAAGACCGATGGCTGGCGCGGGTCGATGCTGGTGGCTAACGCCATTGCGTTCATCTGCGAGGCGGCCGATCATCACGCCGACCTGACGGTCACCTGGCCCAGCGTGGGCGTGGCGCTTTCCACCCACAGCGCCGGCGGGATCACGGGCAAGGACTTCGAAGTGGCGG
>JAYUAL010000344.1:0-3898 GCA_043741355.1 Gemmatimonadales bacterium
CCGTCCGTCTATTCGAGATCCAGTCCGACCCTGAGCGCACCCCGCTCCCGACAGCTCGACGGCGAGCCACCACCTCCGGATGCCGGTCCACCGAGGCCCGGGATCGATCAGGCCGGCGAACTCCGACGCCGGTACCACGAGAATGTCGGGCTCCAGGTGCACGTTGGGCTCGACTTCCACCGACCCGGGAGTGAATACCTCCGCAACTATCGAGATCGCTGGGGGTGTAGCGCGGTACGACGACGGGCATAGCCATAAGCTATCGACTCGGCGGGAGGACCCGCAATTCGGCATCTCACACGATATGGGCGCTGCCGGCTTCGGGCCGTAACCTTTCTCACGCGGCGTAGGGCCCCTTGGCCCGAATGCGTGGGACGGCTCAGTAGTCAGCGGGCGCAGGGCGGTGGGTCCTTGGAGGGGGGGTCGGTAAGCACTCGAGCGAGTGATGATCTCCGCTCCGCCCTCTTCCCGACCGGCTCGAGGCTATCCCAAAGCGCTCCCATGAGCTCGATCCGCTCGGCGGGAGCGAGGTGCGAGAAGTCGATCTTCGGACTCGAAGAACGCGGGATCGCGGAGGGCAAGGAACGGCCCCCATGGTCGCCGAACCAGGAAGTCAGGTCGACGGTGCCGTGGGAGCCGTCCGAAAACGTGAGGTGCAAGTCCGCTCCGGCTTCAGCGCAAGAGTTTTTTGAATTCCTCGATGGTCAAGCCCGCATCCCTCACGATACCGCCCATTGTGAACGGGTTGACCGGATTGCTGCGGGGAATTGTGAGGATTCTGGTGCCGTCAGTCAGGACGACGTGCTTGCCTTCACGGGCGATTCGGAAGCCTGCTTTCTCGAGCGCGCGAATGGCATCTCGATGATTGATGCCAGGGAGCTTTGGCACCGATCAGGCGACCTCGACCTCCCGCACTTCCGTACCCTGCAGGAGGCCGTCCCGGACGGCCAGATACTCGCTGATTGCTTCTCTGACGTTTGCGAGGGCTTCCGATTCGGTAGCGCCCTCTGACCAGCACCCTGGAAGCCCCGGCACCGAGACGCTGTAGCCTTCCTTGGAATGACTCAGGGCAATTTTGTATTTCATGGACGGCCTCCTTCTGTGAAATTACACCAGTCTGGGCGACAGAGCTAACCGAAATAGTGCGAAGGAGGAAGCAGGCCGACCCCGACTCGGCCCGGCTCATCACCGAGGACATCCCGCGCTTCTGGGCGGTGTTCGACCAGCAACGGCCTACAGCCAGGAGGAGGCGCTCCGGCGCGACTACCTGGCGCCCGGCACCCCGGGTCTCAAGGACTTCATTCCGGGGCCGTTTCTGGCATGCCCATACACTAGGCTCCTCGGCGTTCCGTTCGCAACTCGGCGCGGAATGATCCGAATCCCACCGCTAGATTGGTTCCCATGCCCTTCGCCCCCGCCCTCCTCGCCCTCGCCGCCGACCCCGCGACCATCACCCCGGTCCGGCTCTGGCAGGCCTTACCCCGCGAGGACCGGATCAAGGCGATCCTCACCAGCCTCAACAGCGGGGACGGCCAGGGGACGCGGGGCTACTTCGTCGATCTCCTGGCGGCCAAGCCGGGCGGGTTCCGGGCCGCCACCATCCGGAAGTGGAGCAAGGAGGAGCTCGCCGCCAAAGCCGCCCGGGAGCCGCTGACCGCGGTGCACAGCCTCCTGGTCGACCTGCACTTCCCCGGCCGAGCCCACATCCAGGCGGCCTTCTATGACGACCTGGGCATCCCCCACGACAACGGCCGGACCGACGAGGCCGTCGCCCCCACGGAGGTTTCCGCGGAGAAGATCCCTCCCGCCGCCGATCGGCTGATCGCGCAGTTCCCCGACGATCACGGGCTCTTCTACCTGCTCACGATCTGGGCGCTCGACTCGAAGCTCTGGGCGGGGCTGGATCAGTGGCTCCGCGGATTCGCCGCCCGCCCGCTCACCTCCGCCGCACCGCCTTGAGCACGTAGACCCGCCCCTTGAGTCCCACCTCGACCACCCGCTCGACTTCTCACCGCACATGATCCCGGACATGCTGCTGCACCGCCGAGGTAACCCGGAGGTGCGCGGAGATGTCGCGGTACACGTCGTCCCAGCCGCGCCCCGGGGGCAGGCGAGCGGGTCGACTTCACAGATCCGGCGGAGCAGTTCCCCCCAGCGGGAGCGGGCGGCGCGGAGGGACCAGTCCGCCCGCTCGATGATCGCGACCGGGGCCTCGGTCTCCGGAGCGCCGGTGGCGGCCTGGCGTCGTCGGGCGCCCCGGGTCCGGCTGGCATACCACCCGTAGTAGCGCGTCATCGCCGAGCCGGGATTGGGGATGTGGGTGACCAGCCGGGCCAGGAAGTCGAGCGGGTCCCCGGTCTCCGCCCCGGCCATGGGCCCGTCGGCCGGTGTCGGAGCGATAGGGGATCCGCTCGGTGGCCGGGTCGTCGGTGAGGCGCCCAAGGGCCACGGGATTCCGGGCGCAGTAGCGGGCCAGCCGGAGGGCGAAGGCCCGGTCCTGCTCGGGCACCCCGACCCCGGTATGGACCTGGAACCCCGAGTGGGGCCACTGCAGCATGCCGTGGGCCTGGTTGGAGTCGAGGAGGCCGCGGCGCACGAAGAGTCGGAGCACCGCTCGGCGAAACGCCTCGGTGAGCGCGGCGGTGTCGTGACTCGGCCAGCCGGGCCAGCGGACGAAGGCACCGTCGGGCCGGAAGCCGCCGTTGGCGACGATCAGGTGGAGGTGCGGGTGCCAGTTGGCGAGCGAGCCGTGGGTCTGGAGGCAGGCGACGATCCCGACCTGGAGGTCCGCCTCGCCGGTGGTGGCGCGGATGGCCGCGGTGACGGTGCGGGCGGCGACCCGGGCGAGATCGCCGAGCAAGGCCCGCCGGTAGAGACAGTTTTCCCGGAGCCCTTCCCGAACCGCTTCCTCGCTCAAGACCCCGCGGCAGCTCAGGCGCTGCAGAGCCCCGGTGAGCTTGGCGGAAAGCTCATCGAACATAAGCCGAGCAAGATAAGCGGCTTAGAGGCCGGCTTCAACTGCGGAACGCCGGCGGAGGGGTGGAAGGCGTTTCGTGATGCCACACTTCGACGCGCCAGTCGTCGATGCCGTGGTAGACCTTGAGTGGGCCGGGCCCAAGGTTCGTGTTCGACCGGGCGAGGGTCACCGTGGTCGGCGCGAAGAAGAATCACCCCATGAGGTCGTCAACTTCAGCCTAGTGTTCGTTCGTCGGTGGGCTAGGTTGGGAGGGACAAAGGAAATCCCTATCCCTTGGTGACACCGTCCTGGGCCTGCAATTCCATGTCGGAAGTGGTCTGGCCGTGGGCATGGAGATCGATGAATCCGGGCGCCACCACGAGCCCGTGGATATCGATCACCGAGTCTCCGGCGAGCGGCTCGGCGGAGATCGCGGCAATCTTCCCCGCGGTGATCCCGACGTGGCGGACCGAATCGAGCCCCGACGCTGGATCCATGACCCGGCCATTGGCGAGGACGAGCTCGAATCGCGGCGCACTCCCGCAGGCCGCGGCGAGGGAGACGAGCAGCAGCGGGGCGATGGCGGATCGCATGATGTGTCGGAGTCCTTTCACCGGCAGTTCAGGGCCCTCATTCACGGGCCAACCCCCTCGACGAAGGGCATGACGTGTTACAGCAATCCGTCCGCTGCCCCCGAATCGAAGCGGGGGAGGATGTGGGGATGCTGGAGCGCCGCGGTGGTCGGCGAGGGCGGCCGAGGGGCGCGGCGCGGCGTCGCTCATCGCGGCAGCCGCTTCCGGAGCTCGGCGGCGAGGTTCTGCATCAGCACGATCCGCTCGCTCCCGGCGTCGGAGGGGGCGGCAGTGATGTCGAGCATCAGGAAGCGCTTCCCGTCGGGGCTCACATCGTACATCAGGTTCCCGCCGCCGCCCTGAAACCCGA
>JAYUAL010000345.1:0-9016 GCA_043741355.1 Gemmatimonadales bacterium
CGGCAAACGTGCGGACCATCTACTCCAACCGGTTCAATATCCTTGAGGCCATCGAGCGGGCCGACCTGGTGATCGGCGCTGTGCTGCTGCCGGGCGCCAAGGCGCCCCACCTGATAACCCGGGCCGATCTCAAGCGGATGCAGCAGGGTGCCGTGATCGTCGACGTGGCGGTGGATCAGGGTGGCTGCGTCGAGACCATCAAGCCGACCACCCACGAAAACCCGACCTATTTCGTGGATGGCATTCTCCATTACGCCGTGGCCAACATGCCGGGGGGCGTACCCCGCACCTCGACCCTGGCGCTCACCAACGCCACGCTCCCCTACGCGCAGCGGCTGGCCAAGAAGGGCTGGAAGCAGGCCTGCAAGGAAGACCGCGCGCTCGCGTTGGGCCTGAATGTGGTCGAGGGGAAGGTGGTCTATCCGGGTGTTGCGGAGGCCTTCGGACTCCCGCTCATGCCCGTAGAGTCGGTGTTGTAGACGTCCCGTCCTCCCGTCATGACTCCGAGACCCACATGATCGAGATCCAGATAACCCGCCTCCCCCACGGCACCGGCCTCCCGCTTCCCAGCCGCGCCACGCCCGGATCCGCCGGGTTCGACCTGGCCAGCGCCGAGGCGGGGACGCTGGCGCCGGGAGCCCGGCGGCTATTTCCGACCGGGTTTGCGGTGGCGATCCCGGAGGGTTTTGAAATCCAGATTCGCCCCCGGTCGGGGCTGGCACTGAAGCACGGTGTCACACTCCCCAATACTCCCGCCACGATCGACAGCGACTATCGGGGTGAGCTCAAGGTGGCGCTGGTGAATCTGGGGTCGGAGACCTTCGAGGTGATCCGCGGCATGCGAATCGCGCAGCTTGTGGTCGCCCGGGTCGAACTGGCTGAATTCCGAACGGTAGACGTGCTCCCTCCGACCGGCCGGGGATGCGGAGGGTTCGGGAGCACCGGATTGGGAGGCTAAGGCAGTACTTTTGCCGGCTTGTAGAAGTCCAAGCCTGCCATTAGGTTAGCATCAAGTCCACCCCGGTTGCTGCCGTGTCTTTGTTTTCTTCCTGGAAATTTCTCAATCTGCTTCCGGCGAACGAGATCGCTGTCGATCTTGGTACGGCCAATACCCTCATTTACGTCAAGGGCGAAGGCATCGTTTTAAACGAGCCGTCGGTCGTGGCGCTCGAGCGATCCACCGGAAAAATCAAAGGCATCGGGCTCGAAGCGAAGCGCATGCTGGGCCGCACACCGGAAGGCATCATCGCGATCAGGCCTCTCAAGGACGGTGTGATCGCCGACTTCGACGTGACCGAAAAGATGTTGCGCTACTTCCTGAAGACCATCATCGACAAGCATCTGTTCCGCGTGAAGCCGCGGGTCATCGTGTGTGTTCCCTCGGGCATCACCGAGGTGGAGCGCCGCGCGGTGCGCGATTCCGCCGAGACGGCGGGAGCCAAGCAGGTGCTCATGGTCGCGGAGCCGATGGCCGCGGCCATCGGCGTCGGCCTGCCCGTCGAGACGCCCACCGGCAACATGGTCATCGACATCGGCGGCGGCACCACGGAAATCGCGGTGATCGCGCTGTCGGGTATCGTCTCCGACACCTCGATCCGTACCGGCGGGGATGAGCTCGACCAGGCCATCGTGCAGTTCATGCGCAAGAACTACAATCTCCTGGTAGGCGAGCCCACGGCCGAGGCCATCAAGATCAAAATCGGATCCGCCTATCCGACCGGGGAAGAGCGGGAGATGGAGGTGAAGGGCCGCGATCTGGTCTCCGGCATTCCGAAGACGGTCCGGGTACATTCGAGCGAGATCCGCGAGGCCATCCAGGAGCCGATCCAGCAGGTGGTGGACGCGGTGCGGCGGGCGCTGGAAATCACGCCGCCGGAACTGGCCAGCGACATCGTGGACCGAGGCATCATCATGACCGGCGGCGGCGCGCTGATCCGCGGCCTGGATCTGCTGTTGCAGCAGGAAACCGGGCTCCCGATTCACGTCGATGAAGACCCGCTGACCTGCGTGGTCCGGGGCACCGGCCGCATTCTCGACGACTACGAAAAGTATCGGAGCGTTCTCACCTCCTGACATGATCCGGGCTCCGGGCCGCGCCACCTCACGGAGCGACACCCTCCTGCTGCTGGTCTGTCTCCTGCTGTCGACGGCGGCGATCGCGCTGCCGGACCGCTGGAGTCAACGCATCGCGACGGCGCTGCGGGACAGCGTGCTCTCGCCGCTGCTTTGGATTCAGCGCCAGGCCGAGGAAGGCCGCACCAGCCGAAGCCGCTTCCAGGCAATCCAGGCCGAGCGGGATTCCGTGGCGCTGGCCTCGCAGTCGCTGTCCGCTCTCGGGGCGGAGAATGCCCGGCTCCGCGCCCTGCTCGAGCTCCGGGCCCGCACCGTGTCGACCTCGGTTCCCGCCGAAGTACTGCACCAGACCGCGCCAACCGAAGGCCGTACCCTCCTGCTCGGCGTCGGGGCCCGGACCGGCATCCGGGCCGGCGATCCAGTCGTTTCACCGGAGGGCCTTCTGGGCGTCCTGGTGAGCGTAGGCGCCAGGACTTCGGTCGCCATGACCTGGGCCCACCCTGACTTCCGGGTGAGCGCGGTCACCGAAGATGGCTCGGCGCTTGGCATCGTGGCGCCGTCCTCGACCACCGAGGCCAGTGAGACGTTCCTCGAGTTTCGCGGCGTGGCGTACCGGGATTCGGTGGCTACCGGCACTCTGGTCATGACATCGGGACTCGGCGGGGTGTATCCCCGGGGCGTGCCGATTGGCCGGGTGGCGGGAGTGCGCCGCGAAGAGCTGGGATACGAGCGGATCTACCGTCTGGCGCCGATGGCCAACCCCGGGCACGTGGCACACGCGCTGATCGTCCGGACGCCCGCTGCGCCGGAGACCGTCCCGTGACCTCGCGCCGCGGCGATGGCCGGCTCTATCTGGGTTTCGCGCTGCTCATCGCGCTCCACTTCTACCTGCGGCCCCGGATCTTCGACGGTCGCGCCGCGCCTGATTTTCTGTTTCTCGCGCTGATGCTGGTGGCCATCCGGGCCCGCCCTGGATTCGCCGCCCTGGCCGGGTTCGTCTTCGGCATGGTGAGCGATGTGCTCACTCCCGCGTCGCTGGGCGCGGGGGCGCTGGCCGGCACCGTGGTGGGCTACCTCGCGGCGTGGGGAAGGGCGGTGTTCTTCCCCGACAATGTGCTGGTCAACGCGGGGCTCTTCGCGAGCGGCCTCTGGCTCCGGAACGCGATCATTTTGCTGGCCAGCAGCACGCCGTCGGCGCAATTGTCGAGCGGGCTCCTGGTCTGGGCCCCGCTCCAGGCCCTCTCCAGCGCCATCGCGGGCATCCTGCTGCTGCTGATCCTCCGCGACTGGTTCGCGATCCGGCTCGAATCGTGAGCACGCCGGGCGAGCGGCTTCGCGACCGTTCCGCGGTTACCCAGGCTGTGCTGGCGATCACCTTCCTGCTCCTCGCGGGAGCGTTTTTCCGGGCCCAGGTGGTCGGCTATGAGGACTACCGGCTACAGTCCCAGAAGAACCGGCTGCGGCAGGTTCCATTGCTGGCGCCCCGCGGCGCGATTCTCGACCGGAACAATCTGGTCATCGCGGACAACGTCCCGGGCTATACGGTCAAACTGTTCGCGCCCTCATTGGACACGATGCGTGCCGTCCTGGGCCGCCTCCGCGGCATTGTGAAACTCGACAGTGGAACGGCCGATCTCATCGTGCGCCGCTTCCGCTCGGCGCAGTATCAGCCGGCCCTGGTGTTCACCGGGGCGGACTTCGCTGTGGTCTCGAAGCTGGAGGAGCACCGGTTCCTGTTGCCGGGGCTGGTAGTGCAGACCGAGCCGCGCCGGGTGTACGGGGCCCGCTCGGCGGTGGCGCACCTGGTGGGCTACGTCGGCGAAGTGTCGGAAGACGAGCTGGGCCGGGGGAGATATCCCGGGTCACGGATGGGCTCGATCGTGGGGCGCGATGGTCTGGAGCAGCAGTACGATTCGATCCTCCGCGGCGTGGATGGGGTGCAGTACACCGAGGTCGACGCCCGCGGCCGTATGGTGCGGGAGCAGGTGTCCTCGCCCTCGCTGGCGCCGATTGCCGGCTCGCCCATCGTTACCACGATCGATCTGGCCTTGCAGCAGTTCGTCGACAGCATGTGGAGCGCCGGCCGAGTGGGCATCAGGGGCGCGCTGGTGGCGATGACGCCGGACGGCCAGATCCTGGCGCTCTATTCCGCCCCGACCTTCGATCCCAACGACTTCATCGGCGGGATCGCCAGCGACCGGTGGACCGCGCTCAATACCGATGCCGCCAAGCCGCTGATCAATCGGGCCATCCGGGGTACCTATCCTCCGGCGTCTCCCTTCAAGCTGGCCACCGCGGTCATGGCCCTCCGGCGCGGGATCGTGGATTTCGGCACCCACATGCCGGTGCCATGTCGGGGCGGCTATCAGTACGGCAACCGGTTCTTCCGTTGCTGGAAGAAAGAAGGCCACGGGTCGCTCGACCTGACCGGCGCCATCGCGGCAAGCTGCGACGCCTACTTCTACCAGCTCGGCCTGAAGCTCGGACTGGATCATCTCCTCGAAGACGGTAACCTTCTCGGCTTCAGCGACCGGAGCGGCATCGATCTGGGGAGTGAGTCGAAGCCCCTGCTGCCCGCCAACGTCAAGTATTACAACGAGCGCTACGGCGCCCGAAACTGGAGTAACGCCGTCACGCTGAACCTCGCAATCGGCCAGGGCGAAAACAACCAGTCGCTCATCAATATGATGCGGTTCTACGCCGCGCTGGCGGGCGACGGCACCTCGGCGCCGCCCTACCTGGTCGACCGCCCGAAGGGAGGTGCGGTGCGTCAATTGGGGCTCACTCCGGCCCAGCTCTTAGGGCTCCGGGCGGCGCTCTGCCGCGTGGTGCAGAGCGGCACCGCCGCGGGCAGCGGCGGGCGCGAGCTCCAGGTCTGCGGCAAGACCGGCACCGCCCAGAACTCCCACGGCTCCGACCACGGCTGGTTTCTGGGGTACGCTCCGGCAAACAATCCCCAGATCATCGTGGGCAGCATCATGGAATCACTGGGCGGTCACGGGGGGGCCTCGGTGGCCCCCTACGTCGTGCAGGTGATCAAGCGGTATCTGACCTCTCAGGATTCGACCCTGCGGCGCGCCAAGGTCCGGGTGCCGGTGCTGGAGGATTCGGTGCCCGGCGTTGCCACTCTGCCGGATACCGCGACCCGATGAGGCGGGACGGAATCGACCGGCCGCTCCTGGCGGTCGTCCTCGCGCTCGCCGCGTTCGGCGTGCTCATGGTCTACTCCGCGGGACAGACCGACGTCCCGTCCGTCGCGGCGCGCGGAGCCTGGATTCGCCAATTGATCTGGCTCGGCATCGGCGCGCTCGGTGCGTCCGTCGTCTTTCGGGTGAATTTCCGGATTCTCGAATGGGCCGCGCCCGGACTCTATGTTTTGGGTCTTGTGCTCCTGGTGCTCACGCTGGTGATCGGCACCGGCGCGGGCACCGCTGCAGGCACAAAGAGCTGGCTCGCTATTGGCGGTATCCGGATCGGGCAGCCGGTGGAGGTGGCCAAGCTCGCCACGATCTTCCTGCTGGCGCGGTATCTCTCCTCGCTCCGCGAGCCTCCCAGAACGCTGCGGGGGCTCATCACCCCGGTGCTCATCGCCGGGGCGCCGCTGCTCCTTGTCATGGCGCAGCCCGACCTGGGCAGCGCCATCGTCTTCATCGGAATCCTCTTCGCCATGCTGTTCTGGAGCGGCGTCTCCCCCCGGCTGCTGCTCCTGCTCGCTTCCCCGGCCGTGAGCCTCCTGCTGGCGGCCGACACCCGCTGGTGGGGCGCCTGGATGCTCCTCCTTTTCCTGCTGCTGGTGCTGTGGCGTGCCTATGTGAGCGAAGGCGTGCTGATCTACCTGGTCAATTCGGCTATGGGCGTCATGGCCATCCTGATCTGGAACCGGCTGAAGCCGTACCAGCAGAACAGGCTGATCACCTTCCTCAACCCGGAGAGCGATCCGGTCCACGCCGGCTACCAGGCCATCCAGTCCAAGGTGGCGATCGGGTCGGGCGGACTCCTGGGAACGGGGTTCCTCGACGGGCCCCAGAAACGGCTGGCGTACCTGCCGGAGCAATACACCGACTTCATCTTCGCGGTGGTGGGAGAGGAACTCGGATTCGTGGGTGTGGTGGGAGCCCTGGGCCTCTTTCTGGGGTTTTTCCTGATTCTCCTGCGGGTGGCGCGCCGGGCCACCGATCCGTTCTCGAGCCTCGTCGTGTTCGGAATCCTGGGATTGTTCTTCACTCACCTGTTCGAAAACGTCGGAATGACCATCAACGTCATGCCGATCACCGGCATTCCACTGCCGTTCTTCTCATACGGGGGGTCGTTCATTCTGTCCTGCGCCTTGGCGGTCGGGCTGGTCCTGCGAGTGGCTTGGGACTCGAGATCAAGCGGCTATGCTGATGCCTGACAACGACTTACGTGTCAAGGACTGGCGGTGTGCGAAGGATTGCGCCAGATTGATCGGTCGTTCAGGAGCCGGCTGGCGCTTCTCCGTACCCCCACCCTCGACCTATGGCCGTGATGGCGTGGTTCAAGAAGGAGCGCAAAACCCGGATCTCGCAGCGGACCAAGCTGGAGATTCCGAAGGATGCCTGGGAGCGCTGCGAAAATTGCGGCCACGTGGACATCCGGGAACGCTTCGACCGCGCGCTCAACGTGTGCACCGAGTGCGGCCACCACCGTCGATTCACCGCCGAGGAATACGTTGTGTTGCTGACCGACCCGGGCACTTGGCGCGAGTTCTTCGCCGGGCTGCGCTCGCAGGATCCCCTCCACTTCGAGAACTACGCCGACCGTCTGGTCGCCGCCGAAAAGAAGGCCGGGGGATCCGACGCGATCTACACCGGATTCGGGCGGCTCGAAGGCCTGTCGTACCACCTGGGCGTCATGAACTTCAGCTTCATGGGCGGATCAATGGGCTCGGTGGTCGGCGAAAAAGTGGCCAGGCTGGCTCGCCGTTCGGCCGACAAGCGCTTGCCCCTGGTGCTGGTCTGTACTTCCGGCGGGGCCCGCATGCAGGAGGGTGTGCTGTCGCTCATGCAGATGGCCAAGACCTCCGCGGCCATCGGCCAGCTCAAATTCGAAGCCATTCCCTTTATCACCATTCTCACCAATCCGACCACCGGCGGGGTGTCGGCTTCCTTCGCCATGCAGGGTGACGCGATCCTGGCCGAGCCAGGCGCGGTCATCGGCTTTGCCGGTCAACGGGTGATCAAGCAGACCATCGGGCAGGACCTGCCCGATGGATTCCAAACCGCGGAGTTCCTGCTGGAGCATGGCCAGATCGACGAAGTGGTGCCGCGCGGGTCGCTGCGCGAGACGACCGCCCGGTTGCTCCGCCACATGCTGGGCCAGGGTGCCGCGCCGCTCGTGGCGGCCAAGGGTGTCGCGGCTGAACAGTAGGCCTTCCCCCTTTTCATGGCTCTCTCCTACCCCGATGCGCTGGCCTACCTTTACCCTCGCATCACCCAGATCAAATTCGGGCTGGACACCACCCGCGCCTTGCTCGCGGAGATCGGGGATCCCCATACTCTGATCCCGGTGGTGCATGTCGGCGGAACCAATGGGAAGGGAAGTGTCACCGCCCTGGTGGCGGCCGCGCTCCGTGCGGCGGGCTTCCGGGTGGGCACCTACACCTCGCCCCATCTCGTTTCATTTCGCGAGCGGGTGATGGTGGACCAGGTGCCGATCTCCGAGGCGGCGGTCGCGAGCTGGACCACCCGGCTCAAGCCATTGGCGGACCGGCTCGGAGCCACCTTCTTCGAGACCACGACCGCAATGGCGTTTGCCGATATCGCGGCACGAGGCGCTGAGATTGCCGTGATCGAAGTGGGGCTGGGCGGCAGGCTCGACAGCACCAACGTGGTGCGGCCGATCGCGAGCGTAGTTACCAAGATCGAAATGGACCACCAGAAATACCTGGGAGAGACCCTCGAGGCGATTGCACGGGAAAAGGCCTGGATCGCCAAGCCGGGAGCCCCCTTCGTTGTGGGGGAAACCCGGCGGGCCATTCTCGATGTGCTGGGCCGGGAAGCGGCGCTGGCGGTTCATTCCCTCGACGCCGGGGCGGTTCCCGACATCCGGGAGGTTCCGCCCGACGCGCTCTACGAGGAGGAGTTGGCGCTCCTGGGCAGGCATCAGAAGCGCAATGCCGCGGTGGCGCGGGCGGTGCTCGAGGCCCTGCCGACCGCGTACCGGCCCGGCGAAGCCGCCATCCGCCGGGGCTTCGCCACCACCACCGTCCCGGGGCGGCTGGAGCGGCGGGGGAAGTGGCTGTTCGATGTGGCTCACAATCCCGATGGCGTGGCGGCACTCTGCCGAGCGGTAGAGGAGATCGGTCCGCCGAAGCCGGTGCACGCGCTGGTCTCCATTCTGGGAGACAAGGCCTGGCCTGAGATGCTGGTGCAGCTGGACCGCGTGGTCGATCGGGGCATATTAACGGTCACTCCGAGCGCGGAGGGGCGCCGTTGGGACCTGGAGTGGCTCCGGCGCTGGCTTCAAGATCCTGATCGTCCGCCGGCGCGCGCGGCGTGGCGTCTGGAACCGGATTTTCGACGGGCGCTCACCGAAGTGCAGCTGGGGGCCGGGACCGTGCTGATCACCGGCTCATTCCACACCGTCGGCGATGTAATGGAAGCGCTAGGGCTCTCCCCAGTCTGACCGGAGGAAGTCGCCGCCAAGCCGAGCCCCATCACTCCGGCCGACATCGCCGCGCACCGCAAGGAAATGCGGGAGCAGGTGGAGGCGCAGCCGATGATGCGCAACGTGCCGCAGGCGATCAAAACCCAGCTCACCGCCCGGGTGGACCAGGCCAAGTATCCGGCGACGTACGCTTTCTTCGCCGGATTGCTGGCCGACGGAGACGGAAATCTCTGGGCCCAGGAAGCCACATCTTCGGTGGGCAAGATTCAGAGCTATGCCGTGGTCGACTCGGCTGGACAATTCCTGGGGCGAGTGA
>JAYUAL010000346.1:0-3868 GCA_043741355.1 Gemmatimonadales bacterium
CGGCCGCCTCCACATCCTCGACCGCATGCTCGACACCGCCCCCTTCATCTCGCACGGCCAATACATGGAAGGCGTGCTCACGAGACTGTCAACGTCCGCCCTTCTCAACGTGACCGCCGGCGGCGGCAGCACCGTCCCCACCTTCGTGGTACAACCCAGGTAAGATCACTCCCCTCGTCTTCTCGTCCTCTGTAGTATTCGTCTTCTCGTCTTCTCGTCTTCTGTTGTATTCGTCTTCTGTAGTATTCGTCTTCTGTCCCAATTCCATGAAACGCCCCTCCCTGACCATCGGCGTCGAAGAAGAGTACCAAATCATCGACCCCAAGACTCGAGCACTGCAATCGTACATCACGCAGATTCTCGAATCCGATCACATCGTGCTGGAACAGATCAAGCCGGAACTGCATCAGTCCATCGTGGAGGTGGGGACGACGATCTGCGCTACGCCGCAGGAGGTGAAGGCGCAACTCATTGCGCTGCGCGGCGGTGTGATGGAACTCGCGGCCAGGCGCGACCTCAAGATCGCCGCTGCCGGCACACATCCCTTCTCGCACTGGGCCGAGCAGGAAATCACCCAGCTCGACCGCTATATCGGAACCAAAGAAGCCATGCAGCAGCTCGCGCAGCAGCTGCTGATCTTTGGAACCCATGTGCACATCGGCATCGAGGATAAGGATTTTCTCATCGAAGCGTGCAACATGTCGCGCTACTTCCTGCCGCACATCCTCTGTCTCTCCACCAGTTCGCCGTTCTGGATCGGGCGCAAGACGGGCCTCAAGTCCTACCGCAGTGCGGTGTTCCGCGCCTTTCCGCGCACCGGCATCCCGCGCTACATCCCGTCGTGGGCCGACTACGACAACTATCTCAAGACCCTGGTCGAGACCAACTGTATTCCGAACGGGTCGAAGATCTGGTGGGACGCGCGACCGCATCACCAGTTTCCGACCCTCGAATTCCGTATCTGCGACGTCTGCACCCGGGTGGACGAGGCGGTCTGCATCGGCGCAATCTTTCAGGCCATCATCGCCAAGCTCTGGAAGCTCCGGTTCGACAACCTCTCCTTCCGGCTCTACCCGGTGGCCTTCATCGAGGAGAACAAGTGGCGGGCGCTCCGCTACGGCCTCGACGGCAAGCTCATCGACTTCGGCAAGCAGCGCGAGATGCCCGCGCGCGAGCTGATTCGCGAAATGCTGGAGTGGTTTCTCGATGACGTGCTCGACGAGCTGGGCAGCCGGAAGGAAGTAGAGTACGCCTTCAAGATTCTGGCCGAGGGAACCAGCGCCGACCGGCAACTCGCAACCTTCGACAAGACCGGCAACCTGCACGCGGTCGTGGATCAGCTGATCCGGGAAACGGAGGAGGGAGTGATGTCCTGAGCGGCCTCCCGTCGCCGCGGGATCATTTCCGCTCCCGTCATCGTGACCACCAGCCACACGAACCCCGCCGCATATCCGCCAGGAACAACTTGCGGCTCCGGCGCCCGTCCATCGCCGCCAACCCCGAGGAGAACAATCAATGAGTTCGAATTCTGCCCTTGTGACTGGGGCCGCCGTAATCGCCCTACTCACTTCCGCGCTGGTCCACTTTGTGGAGGCGCCCGCTGCATTCGGTGAAATGACCTACAAAGGCCTGCTATTTGTCGCCAACGGCCTTGGGGCCCTCATCGCCGCGGCCGGCATCCTGCGCGGAGCATGGTCGTGGGGGTGGCTCTTCGGGCTGCTGCTCTCCGTCGGGGCGATCGCGGGATATGTCGCGAGCCGTACTATAGGACTGCCGGGAATTCCGGCCGAACCGGACGCCTGGCTGGAGCCATGGGGAGTGGCCTCCCTCCTCGCCGAAGGACTCTTCGTGCTGCTGTTCCTCGTGGCCTACCGCGCCCGCCGCGAGTCGACGCCGGCCACCGGGACGTAGCCGCGCCGTAGGGACCTATCGGAGACCTCGAGACCTCACTCCCAACTCTCACCCCTATCGAGATGGTTCCATGCCAGCCACGCCGCATTCCGGGGCCGGCTCCGGCACAACCGGCGATCGATAAAGCCGACAACAGGAGGGGCACTGCATGGGTCGAAGACATGCGCATGGCGACCTCCTTGTCAGAATCCGTGGCGAGTGTCCAGGCTAGACCGGTCCGGTACAGGATCGCCGCACCCGCCAGACATGGGCGAGCAATTCATCGGAACGAGCCCAAATGATAACCACCCAACAGGAACAGTGTTCGGGGATGCCCCGCGCGCCGAGCCCGGGTTAGGGAAACGAGTCGCCCTCTCCAATATCCTGGGGCGGAGCACCCCCGTCTGGGAATGTCCGGCTTATCCAAGACGACAGCGGCGCCCGCTCCAGCGCCGCGAACAGCTGCAGGCGGGAAAATTCCGCATAACCGAGCCGCCACCGATCTCCGGCTGCCGCGGCGGAGAAGAAGACCCTCACCACGTCCCGCGGTGGGTCGTAGATCAGCGACGCGCGATACAGCGTCTGGCGGGTCCAGTCCAGCGCCTCGTGGCGCAACAAGGGTACTGTATACGTTGTCCACTTCAGTCCATCCCCGCTGCGGGCAATGAACAGATCATTGGCGCCGCAATCGCCAACGGGATAGGCGGGATAGACCGCCCAGAATTCGCGCCGAGCCTCGATCCAGGTGACATCGAGGTGCCAGATGACCTGACCTGGCTGTGCCAGCCCGGCCGGACGGGGCGGCGCCCACCCGATCGCGGGCTCGGCGCTGCTGAGCGGATCGGCCCCGACTGCCTCCTGTCGCATGACCTGCGTCGTCCGCTTCTTGCACTTCCCGGTCCCCGCGTCCACGTACCAGACCAACGGTTTTCCGGCGGCAACCCAGACCATCGCCGGAGAGATCATCCCGTGGTTGGGGCGCCGGAACAGCTCGCGCGGCGGGCTCCACCGAACCCCATCGGTGGAGAAAAGGGCGCTCACGACGTTGAATTTTCCGCGCATTTCGCGATTCAGCAGCACCAGCCGATCGTTCGCGGCATCGTAGGAAAGATCGGGATCCGAATTGTAGGCACCCGTTTCCCGGGGTGGGGAGAGAACCGGGTTCACCAGACCCGCGGGAACCTGCCAGTTCATCCCGTCCTGGCTCACCACGATCGAGGGGTTTTCCTCCTTGGTGCGCGCGCCACGATACGGGGAGAACGCCATCCAGTACGCCCATCCCCGCCACCCTCGCGGAAACCACACCACGTCGGGGTGCACCGCCTGGCCCGAGCCGTCCGGGGTGGGGATCGGGAGCGGTATGGCCGGGGAGAGGGGAGCGGTGAGCGTGGGCGAGAGGCCGAAGTCCTCCAATCCATCTCCCGCAGTGCAGGCGCTGACGGCGACGGCAAGCGCACTGGCCAACCGCGCCGCCCCGATCCGGGTCACCTTGACAGGACGCCCGTCAGCCCACCCGAGACCAGCGTCACCACGTTCGCGAGTACCCGGGGCAGCGCAAGGCCCGCTGGGGACGCGAGGTATCGCGGTCGCCAGACCGGGTCGAACCGGCTCTTGTATTCACGCAGCCCCTCGAAATTGTAGAAATGCTGCCCATGGCGGAACAACAGAGCGCCGGCCTTGTTCCAGAGCGGCGCCAGCGCGCGATTTTCCAGCCCCGACAACGGCGCCATTCCGAGATTAAACGTTGTATACCCCCGGGCCCGGCCCCAGAGCATCAGCTCGATGAAGAGATAGGTCATGACGCCGCGTGGGGCATCGGAGCCGTAGCGCATGATGTCGATCGCGAGCTCGCCGCCGGCCGGCGCGGCCCACAGATTGGCGAAGGCCACGAGACTCGGGCCAACCCGCACGGTCGCCACCGGAAAGCGCTGGAGATATTCCTCGTCGAAGCGGCCCAGCGAAAATCCCTTCTCGCGGG
>JAYUAL010000347.1:0-8984 GCA_043741355.1 Gemmatimonadales bacterium
TTGCGATGGAGCTGGTGCGGGGACAGACCCTTACCGACTTCGCCAGCACCTCGGACGCCGCGGCGGAGATGCCGAGCAGCGCGCCGATCTCGGCGTGGGCGTAGCCTTCGACTGATTTGAGCACGAAGACCGCCCGGAGGGTGTCGGGGAGCTGGGCAATGGCCTGCTGTACCGCCGCGTCGTCCGCCGGGACCGTTACGGAGGGCGTGGGGACATCAGGCTCCAGCCCGACTTCGTGCCGCCGCCGCTCGGTGCGGAGCCGGGTGAGCGCCACCCGCGCGGTGACCCGCTTGAGCCAGGCCTCGTGGGTACCCCGCTCATCGTAGAGCCGAAGCGCCTCGGGCAGGCCGAGGAAGACGTCGTGCAGCACGTCTTCGGCGTCGGCGGCGGAGCCGAGGAGGTGCCAGGCGAGCCGCATGATCCCGGGGGAGAAGCGGGCGTACAGCGCGCCGAGCGCATCGGCGTCACCGGACCGGGCGAGCGCCGCCAGCTGCGAGGTGTCGTTGGGTTGGGTTGTCATCGCCGGGCCGGTGTGTACCATAGCCCCTGAACGCCCGCCGAAGGGAAAACCTTACAGGCCGCCTTGTTATCTTGGGGTCGGATGCCCCATGATCGGAGAAGTCATGCAACAGATCAAAGGCGCCATCCTGAAGTCGCGCATGGCGTTTGTCCGGGAGCGGTTCGGCGATGCAACGGTTCAGCAGGTTCGGGCGAGTCTGCCCGCCGAAGACCAGCACGCGCTGAATTCGATTCTCACAGTGCGCTGGTATCCGTTCGAGATCGGCAAGCGGCTCGACGACGCGATCGTCGCCGTGTGCGGCCACGGTGATCCGGCGTTCTTCAAACAGCTCGGAGCCGCATCGGCCGACAAGAACCTGACGACCCTTCACAAGAGTTTGCTGGCACCGGGCAAGCCCCACGCGTTTCTGGAACGGGCGCGTACCATCTACGCGCTCTACTACGAGACCGGGCGCCGCGAGTACGAGCGCACCGGAGACAAGAGCGGCGTGCTCACGACCTATGACGCGGAGACGTTCAGCGCGCCCGATTGCCAGACGGTGATCGGCTGGTATGAACGGGCGCTCGAACTGTGCGGTGCCAGCGGCGTCCGGATCGTCGAAGTCGAATGTCGCGCCGCGGGCGGTGCGACCTGCCGGTACACGGTGTCGTGGGCCGCGGTGGCTCAGTAGCAGCGTCGACGGATACGAGGCGGACCCTCAGTTTGCCAAACGGGTGGCGCGGAGCGGGGTGAAGGAGGCCGGTTCGCGAAACGCAGAAGCGCCTGGAATGACCAGGCGCTTCGGGGCATGCGGTGAGAGGGACCGGCTTCAGGGATTGGTGACCTCGGAGCGCCAGACGTAATCACTGTGGCTATCGCAGGCGGCGGTGAAGGCGGTGTACCTGGGATGGGTCCCCATGTCGGTGGAGATCATCTCCTCGGCGTTGAGCACCGCCATGACGTCGGGTCCGCTCCAATTCAAGATCTTCCGGATGTTCCCGCCCATGTTGTGGGTGAAATAACCCCAACCCGTGATATGGCCGGCGGCGAGGTGCTTGTTCATGATCGGGGCGAACGCCGTTTCCATGATCGTGTCGGCCTCCCCCTCCTAGGACGACTCGGCGATCGAGTTCTCCCGCGAGCTCGATGGAGGGCTGGCGGGAGGGCTACCGGTGGATGGGGCGGTGACGGAAGGGCGGAATATTGTGCCGGCGCTGATCGTCGCGGGGCTGCTGGGCTATATCCTGTTCATGTTGCTGTCGTAGTCAAGGCTTACTTCTCGCAATCCGGCAGCTCCTTCGGCTGCTTCTCCCACGCCGCGGTAACCCGTACGCCGAGGTTGATGATCCCCTGGCCCCGGCCGCTGTCCACGGATACCCAGCCGCCGCCACGGGGGAACAGGAGGGTCTCCTTGTTGGTGAAGTTGAACAGCTCGATGTCGTCGCTGGGATTCTGCTTCTGGGTGTAGACGTCCTGCGTATCCTCTTTTCCCTGGGTGAACTCGAGCCAGGTGCAGCTCGATCCCTCCCGCTGCCAGCCCCGGTCCGACCCATCGATGCCCAGGAACACCACCGCCCAGTGGTCCTTGGACTTCAGGAACGGGATGGCTCCCAATGCGGCCGCGAGGAGAAGGCCGGCTCCAAGGGCGACCTTCTTGCCGGTGCTCCAGCCCGGTTTGGACGGTGGGGACGATAGGGACAGTGGGGACGGTGAGGGCAGCGGGGACGGCACGGCAGCCTGTTGGGCCGCGAGGGCCTCGCGGCTGGGCATGCGCTTGTAGACGCCGCTCTCGCTCGCCTGGCGGGTGGTGGTGCCGTCGATCTTGAACAGCTCCCCATTGGGCGAGTGCATGTGCAGCACCGGCGTGCCCCACTCGACCGACTTGTCGCCCACCATGCTGATGGCCTTCCGCGCCTCGCCCACCGCGGCATCCACCGGCATCTCATTCCCCAGGGCCTCGTAGAGCGACCGGGAGAATTCGACGGCGGCGTCGTCGCTGATTTCGTACTGCATGGCGATGACCGCCGGGACGCCGCGGCGAACCAGGGTGGCCGCGGTGCTGGAGAAGACGTCGGTGGAGTTGCTCTTGGCGCCGAGACAGGCGTTCAGCACCACGAGACGGAGGGATGCGTGGTCGTGCAGCAGCCGTCCCACCTGGGTGGCGTTCATCAGCTGGGTGGCGCCGTCTTCGTTGGTGAAGGCCAGGACGCCTTCGCCATCCGCGGCGTCGAATCCGCCGTGCCCGACGAAATGGAAGATGTGATACGGGCGCTTCCTGAGCGCGTTCTGGAGGTCGCGCCAGGTGGATCCCTCCAGCCACTCGAGGTGCAGCAGGCCGGCATCCTGAAGGTTCTTGGTGGCCGCCTCCATCCGTTCCCGTTCCCGCCGGACGTTGAGCTTGGGACGGTCGTTGGGGCTCGCCACCATGGCCAGGATCGAGATGGGGCCCTTGACGGTGAGTGTCTCGGGGGGACGGTCGGACTCCAGGTAGCGCACCAGCGGCGTGTTGGAAGAGAGCGCCACGTAGTCCCCCGTGGAGCCGTCGTAGAGGAATTCCCAGGGCAGGGTGGTGAGGTCGGGGGCTTCGATGCGCAGGCGGATCCGGAGGCCCTTCTCCTCCAATCGGGCGCGGTCCTGGCTCATCCGGAACTTGGCGTGGACCTGGTCCACGAAGAGCGCCTCGAAGAGCAGCTTGCCGAAGTCCTTGACCGAGGTCTTGACGGCCTCGTCCATCGCGATGCCGCGCACCGGAAAGGCCGAATCGCGCACGGCGGTCTCGATGCCCTGGAGCTGGCTCGCGAGCTGGGCCGGATCGAAGGGGAGGCGCAGGATGCCGGTGGTTTCGCCGGCGGGCGACTTCAGCACCACGACAGGGTAGTCCTGCCCGCTGCCCGGGGCGATGTGGATTTCAAAGTCGAGATATTGGGTCATAGCCACTCCAGGATCTTCATCCGTGCACCTTGGTGCTCAAAGTATTTCGCGTACGATACCGCCTCATTGCCCTTGATCACCAGCGTCTCTTCGATCGGAAAATAGCCCGACCCGTTCTTGCCGGACACGCTTGCGATCGGCACCGAGAAGTCATTGGCGCCTCCCAGCAGTTTGGCGACGCCGCGCCCGAGGATAAATCGCTTGAGTCCCGGCGTGACCGGCGTGGCGTCACCAGCCACTGCAAAGTACCGGGTGTCGCCGGTCCGCTCCACCGCGGCGTTGAGCCAGGGGAGCAGCTTCCCTCCGGCGTGCATCGCGGTGAGGCCGTCGAGTCCGCCAGTGGCACCCACCGCCGCCTGCTTGAGCACGCCCATGATCAGGCGCAACGCATCGGTGACGCCGGGGACCGGTATGAACGTGATGATGTTGGTGAAGACGTCGAGCGCCTTCCCGAGGTTGGCGGGGTCCGCCAATGGCGTGCCGGCATTGGGCGAGCCGACGAAGATGCACTTCCCGACCCGGACCCGTCGCCCGGCGATACCCAGCGCGTCCTGCTGCTCGACCAGCACCCGGCTCACCAGTCCGCCCCGCGAGTGACTGATGATATCGAGATCGAGCGTCGTCCCCTCGGGCACCTGCGCCAGGAATCGCCTGGCATTCTCCTTCGGATCGTGGGAGAGGGTGAAGTGGTCGTACCCGATGACCCGGCCCTCGTACTTCCGGTTGAGCTCCTGCACATAGTCTGCCGGCATGCCGCCGAAGCCCAGGTGCGAGCGGCTCATGGGACCGTGCAGCAGCAACAGCGCGCGGCCAGCGGCGAGCCGCGTCCATCCCTCGCCGTCGAGCTCGGGGACGCTGGCGCTGGTGAAGTTGTCCGGCGTGAAGCTGCGGACCCGATAGGGAGAGCGGCGCTGCTCCAGGCTGTTGACCAGCGCAGCGCTCACCTTGCCAAGGACCGGATCGATCAGCGGAAACACGACCTCCTTGAGCAGCTTGTTGCCGAAATCGGCCAGGCCGCTGCCGCGGCCGGCGGCGCCCGCCGGTTGTTCCGCCGGGAGCTCCTGAGGAATCAGATAGCTTCGAGGGCCGCCGCCGGTGGTGATGGCCCCGCGCGACCCAGGCATCGGCGCCGGCGGAGGAGCCAGATGCCACGACACCACACCGAGATCGTCCGTCGCCAGCACCAGCTGGCCGAACCCGTCTCCCGGATCGGCGAGCTTGAGCGTCACGGCGGCGGGGCCGGCGGCTCCGCGCCCCGATGGCCCCGCCTCGGCGGTGCCGCTGATCGACACCGACTGGCGCACTTCCGCACCTGCCTCGGCCAGCGCCTCACCCAGCGGTCCGCTCAACGCCTGGGCCGCTTCCTTTCGTCCCTTGGTGCCCAGGTGCGCCGTAACCGTGCCGGTCATGCCCGTGGCCACCACCTTGGCGTTGCCGATGGCCACCTCGCCGCCATCGGCGCGGAGTGCGGTCGCCGTGCGCCGCCGCACCACGAAGGAGCGCGCCACCGTGGTCCAGTCTTCGTGGCCTTCCGGCCCCAGCTGGACGCCCCGGGTGGGGCTGCCCTGGAAGGCACGATGCAGCAGGTCACCCAGCGGGGAGGACTTCCGCGCGCCGCCACCGCGCACCCCCTTCTGGGCCAGCACCGAAAAATCGGCCGGCTGCTCGGTGACGAACAGTTTGACCGTTTCCACCGCCTCCGCCTCCAGGCCATGATCGATGGTGTCGACGTAGGGGTAACCGCCCGGCCAGGTCACCGTCGGCACCGGCTTGGCCAGCGGACCGATGTCGTAGGAACCGCCGCCCCGGAGCTTTTCCTGCGCCGCGGGGGACCTCCGGTCGGGGCGGAGCGGTGTGACCGCGCCGTTCGCTTCGAAGTCGATCAGCGCCACGTACGCTTCCCGGTCGTGGGTGCTGCTGACCCGGAAGCCGATCGGTTCACCCTCGGTGTAGGCAATCTCGCCACCCGCGATGTCGGGACTGGCCTCGATCCACTTCCCGTCGGCGCCCTGCTTGAGCAGCTCGAGGGTAAACTTGCCCAGAAGGGCGCTGTTGGTATCGGGGTTGGTAAGGGCCAGCGCCTGCCGGTATCGGGCGATGGTTTCAAGGTTGTCCCGTATGGTGGATTCGTCGCCCCGGGGTTTCAGTTTCATGGCCAGGTCGCCACTCTCGGCGGTGGCCGCCCACATCGGCGTCGCGAGGGGCCCGGCGCGGGGAATCGGATCGGTGCCGGTCACCGCCGTGCGGGCCGGGAGGAGGCGCAGGGTGATCGCCGCCGGTGCACCGTCACCGGACATCGTGAGCAACGTCGACGCCTCCACCAGCGTCCGGAGCGGCGCGGCCTCCGGGGCGGGGGTCTCCACGATCGACACGCCGAGGCGGAATTCCCCGAACGCATGCCGGGTCTCGAAGGCCCGGCTGTCGGGCACCACCGCGTCCGGCGTGGCCTCGGTCAGCCGGGCTTCGGATGTCACGACTCCCAGGGTCACGACCTCCGCCTCCCCCAGAGCGGTCGACCCCTTGGAGTCCTTGCTGCCCTGCAGGTGGATGGCGTACACCGACCCCACGGTCACTCCCTGGGCGGCACCGGCGCTGAGGGTGATCAGTTCGCCGTTGCGGGCGGTCACCTTTAGATAGCGGGTGGGCACCACATCCTTCACGCCGAAGATTTCGCGGTCGGCCTTCCCCTCCATTTGGGGGCGCTGGGCCGGGTTATTGCCGTTGACGAGGGCAGCGGCGCGCTCGAAGACGTCGCGATAGGTGGTGCCGGGCCGGGCCTGGCGAAGCTGGTGGGACAGGAACCAGCTCAGGGCGCCGTGGGTCACCGCCCCGCGGCCTTCGGGCGGGGTGTACTCGTACGCGATTTCCTCGTCGCGGCAGCCGGAGATGACGACGTACTTTTCGGTCAATGGCAGCCACCCGCTGGGGCCGGCCGCGACGGGCCCGTCCGCGCCGACGCCCGGGAGCGGCAGACGGCCGACCTTGGCGAGCTGCTCGGCGGTGCGCCTGTCGGGAGGGGTGGAGCGGCCCCGGGCGCCCATGGCATCGCGGGTTATCGTGCCCGAGTGGCAGCAGTCCATGATCAGAGTGATGAACCGGGTGCGCTGGCCCAGGGCGTCCAGCTTAAGAGCCAGCTCGTCGTCGGTGATATCGAGGCACTTGCCCTGGTTGTCCTCGGTATAACCCTCGGTGTCGAAGGGCTGGAGCGTGCTGTCGAGGCCCGACGGTTCGTCGCCCTCCAGATCGGTGAGCTGGCCACCGTGGCCGGCGTAGTGGAAGACGACGATATCGTCCGTGCCGGTGGCGGCGATGATGGCGTCGAAGGCGGCGAGGATGGTCTCGCGGGTGGCCAGCCCGTTGGTGAGCAGTGCGATGTTTGCTTCGGGGAAGCCGAAGTTTTCCTGAAGGATTTCCCGCATCATGCGCACGTCGTTGACGCACCCCTTGAGCTTGGGCAGGTGCGGGTAGTCCTCGATGCCGATGAGGAGGGCCCGGCGGGCCTGGGTTATGGGAATGACAGCCATGCTCGCCGGATCAGGGTGAGATAGGGGGCATCAGTCTCTTGGCGCGGCCGAATCGCGTTAGCTCTTCTTGCCGGGCTTTGGAGGGGGTGAGGACCCACCGCGGCCACCACCTGGAGGGGGAGGCGGCGTTGAACCACCCCGGCCACCGCCGGGAGGAGGCGGTGGCGTCGAACCGCCCCGGCCACCGTCGGGGGGTGGAGGTGGGGCGGACCCACCGCGCCCTTTCCCGGAGTCGTCTTTAGTGGAGTCTTTATCAGAGTCTTTGGCCATCGGTTTCCTTGGGTGTGCGTGATCGGTCAATCCCCCGCCAACAGTATCACCCGCCGGACAGGGCCGCAACGCGGGCCCGGAGCGCCGCCGCCAATGCAGGATTGTTCAGGGCCGCGGCGGCTTCGGCCCGGAGGGTCAAGCTGGCCTTCAGATAGAGCGGGTAAACGGCGGGAAGGGCCGAGTCGTGGACGTTCAGCACGCCGAGGGCACGGGCGAAGTCCTTCCGCCAGATCAACATCCGCCCCAGGGTGAGGCGGTCGAAGCCCAGGGAGGCGGCCTCGTTCCAGGTGAGCTCATTGACGGGTGCGGCATGCGCGATGAGCGCTTCGAAGCGCCGGAGCGCCTGGCTGGAATCGCCCTCGGCGAGTGCCGCGTGGGCCGCCATGGACTGGGCAAGCAGGGTATCGACCCGCGCTCCCGTTCCCGCCCGCAACTCAAGATGCCTGGCCACCGCGCGCGCCACCGAAACTTTCCCTTCGTGGGCGGCCCAGACGCCGAGTTCCCAGAGGCGCACCGGAAAGCGCACGCCGGCGTAGTCAGGGCCCGAGTCCACAGAATCCTGCAGAGCGACGGCCCGGGCGCTGTCTTCGAGGGCGGGGACGACTGGTGCGGCCAGCAGGTAGAGCGACCGACCACTTCCCCACCGCTGCCTGAACCCTTCGATGGTACTCACCGCCAGGCCGGTTTGTCCCCGGGCCAACCTCACATTCACGAGTCCGAGCAACGCAAAGAAGCGGCGGCCCTCGGCCGCATCGGTGCGCAGCGTGTCCACGCGCAACAGCATTTCATTGGCGGCGAGGGCGCAGGACGAGGTGAACGGAGAAGCGCCCAGGTACTTCGCGGCGATGGTGAGGGGGAGGGGCCGGCGCACCGCGGCCGCACGAAGGTCCACACCGGTGAAGTCACCGCTCCGGCAAGCCGACACCAGTTCGACTTCGCGGGCGAGCATGGTGTCGGCCGCAACCCTGGCGAAACGTCGCGCGATGACCGCCGCTTCGGCCTGGTCGCCGCGGCGCGCCAGGATCTCGACGAGATGGTACTGGAGCGTGGCTGCGGTCGAATCGAGGGATCGCCCCCGGGCGAATGCCGCCTCGGCGAGGGAATCGGTGCGGCCCTCTACCGGCAGCAGGTGCATGTACACCTCTCCCAGCTGCATCCAGGCGGCGATCATCGTGGAGTCGATCGCGAGGGCGGCCCGGAATTGCAGGGCGGCGGAGTCGGCCCGGCCGTCGAGGAAGGCGCGGAACCCATTGGCAAAGAGCTGGTATCGGGGTGACAGTTTCCGGCCCGACGCCACCCGGATCAGCGCCGCTGCTTCAGCGGCCTGGTGGTTCCAGGAGGCGACCTGAGCGCCGCGCACCGCGGCGAGCCCGAAGGTCGAATCGGATTGGATGGCCTTCTGAAACTCGGCGAGCGCCTCGGTCAGTTGCACCCGACGAAAGGCCGACTCGCCCAGGAGGAAGTGAGCCACCGCCTGGGGCGGTCGCGCCTTCCACTCCGCCTCGACATCGGGGACCCCCGATGGGATCAGCCTGGGGAGGATCTCGGTGATGGCCCGCATGCCGCCGCGCCAGGATTCGCCGGCCGGTGCTGACTTTCCGGGGGCACGCATGATGACCGAGTCGCCGCGAACGTCATGGAGCTCGAGGAAGACGTCGGCGGAGTCGCCCCGTTCCACCAGCTTCCCGGTGACGGCGAAGGCGCAGTGCTGGGCCCGGGCGATGGCCAGGCCCTCCTTGATATCGAGCGTCCGGATGTCG
>JAYUAL010000348.1:0-3859 GCA_043741355.1 Gemmatimonadales bacterium
ATCCGGGTGCCCTACGGCCAGAGTGTGCACGGCGAAGACGAGATCGCCGCCGTGACCGCGGTGTTGCGCGGCTCGACCCAGATGGGAGCCAACGTTCGGGAGCTCGAGGCCAGGGTCGCCGGGCTGTTCGCCAAATCCCACGGCATCATGGTGAACTCGGGCTCCAGCGCCCTGCAGCTCGCCGTGGAGCTGCTGGCGCTCCCCGAGGGCGCCGAGGTGATCACCCCGGCGCTGACGTTCGCGACCACGGTGGCGCCGGTGGTACGCGCGAAGCTGGTCCCCTCGTTCATCGATGTGGAGCCGGACACCTTCAACATCGATGCCGGCCAGATCGAGGCCGCCATCACGCCCGCGACGCGCGCGATGCTGATTCCTTCGCTGATCGGGAACCTTCCCGACTGGGATCGGATCGCGGATCTCGCGAAACAGCACAATCTGGTGGTGGTGGAGGATTCGGCCGATACCCTCGGTGCCACCCTTCACGGCAGTAGTACCGGCACCCGGTCGGTGATCAGCACCACCTCGTTCTACGGCTCCCACGTGATCAACTGCGCCGGCAACGGCGGCATGTTGTGCGTCAATCGGGACGACTGGAATGATGAGGCCCGCCTGCTCCGCAGCTGGGGCCGCAGCTCGTCCCTGTTCGTGGAATCGGAAAAGATCGAGCACCGCTTCGACGTCGAGGTGGGCGGCATTCCCTACGACGCCAAGTTCGTGTTCTCTCGGCTCGGCTACAACCTCGAGCCCTCGGAGCTGGGTGCCGCGTTCGGATTGGTGCAGCTCGGCCGCCTGGCCGGGAACATCGCGGCCCGGATGAAGAACTTCGCGACCCAGATGGAGTTCTTCGGCCAGTATCCCGAGTGGTTCACCCTGCCCCGCCAGCTGCCGGGCAGCTACACCGGCTGGCTGGCGTTCCCGCTGATCGTGCGCGACGACGCCCCCTTCATCCGCCGCGATCTGCAGATTCACTTCGAGCGCCACAACGTGCAGACCCGCACGGTCTTTACCGGTAACATCCTGCGCCAGCCCGGGTTCGCCAACGTCACCCGGCGCGAGTCGCCGGGTGGGTATCCCAACGCCGACCGGGTGATGCGGGGCGGGATGCTGCTCGCCTGTCATCACGGGCTCAGCGAAGAGCAGCTCGCCTACCTGCACGAGGTCTTCCGGAGCTTCGCGGCGAGGCATGGGCGTTGACTCGCATCGCGTTCAACGGACAGCGGCTCGCCGGCAAGCGCTTCGGCGTGGGCCGCTACATCGAGTACCTGCTGCGCTACTGGGCCGGTATGCTCACGCCGGATGAGCGGGTCTCTCTGTTCCTGCGACAGCCTCCGGATGACGACATACGGACCCTGGGCCCTGGCATAGAGCCGGTGTTGCTCGAATCCCGGATGTCGGGCATCCCGTGGGAAAACCTGCGCCTGCGGGGGCCGGCCTCCCGCCACGACGTGCTGTTCTGTCCCGCCTACACCGGTCCCGTCGGATATCGGGGCAGGCTGGTCGTCGCGACGCACAGCGTAAACGAAGTGCGGCCGACCGCCCACTCCTTGCTGTACCGCCACACCTATTCGCGGCTCCATCGCCACTGTGCCCGGATCGCGGATGCGGTCATCGTGCCGGCCGAATCGACCCGCACGGAGGTCATCGAGTATTATGGAGTGGACGCCGCGCGGATCGCCGTTGTCCCCCAAGGGGCTGATGATGTGTTTCAACCGGTCGAGGATCCCGGTGTGCTGCGAGCCACTCGCGAGCGGTTTTTTGGTCGCGACCGCCCCTATATCCTCTTCGTCGGCAAAGGCTCGCCGCGGCGGAACACTCCCATGCTGGTGCGGGCGTTTGCCGAGTTGCGCCGGACTCATCATATCCCGCATGGTCTGGTGCTGTTCGGACCGAATACTGCCGAGTATCCCCTTCAAGAGCTTTGCCAGGAGCTCGGCGTGAGCGACGATGTCGTGCAAACCGAGGGCAAGGTGGCCCGACACGCCGATCTCGTGCCGATCTACGGGGCCGCCGACGTGTTTGTCCATCCTTCCGAGTTTGAAGGCTGGTCGATGACCACCGTCGAGGCGCTGGCCTGTGGCACCGCCGTCATCGCCGCCGATCGCGGGGGGCTGGGCGAGGTGGCCCGCGGCCATGCCCTGATGATCTCCGAGCCCTCCGTGGATGCCCTGGTCGACGCCATTGGGAGAGTGCTGAGCGACGATGCCCTACGGCAGGATCTGCAGCGGCGCGCCCGGGCGCGCGGGCGGGCACTGCGTTGGGAAGTCGGCACACGGCAGACACTCGACGTTGTCCGTGGCGTGGCCGCGGGCGTAGCTCCATCCGGAGGATTCGCGGCATGAACACGATGGGGGTTTGTCGTGCCTGCAAAGGCATCGATCTTTTCATGTACCTCTCGCTCGGCGACCATCCCGCCGCGAACGCCTTTCCGCGGAAGGAGCAGCTCGCCCAGCCGGAGCGGAGGTGGCCGCTCGACACCCACGTCTGTCTCGACTGCGCCCTGATCCAGGTGCCGGATCAGCTGCCGGCGGACTTCTTCGTCGACTATCTCTACATCCCGTCGGCGTCGGAAACCATGCAACGGCATTTTCGGTCGCTGGCCCAGCGGTTCAAGCAGCGTCTCATTACGGCGCCAGGACAGCGCGTGGTCGATATCGGCTGCAACGACGGCCTGCTGCTCGCCGCCTGTCGGGACGAGGGGCTCGAGACGCTCGGCGTCGATCCGGCGGCGAATATCGCCGAGCTGGCCCGGGCCAAGGGTGTCGAGGTGTTCAACGAGTACTTCACCGCCGAATCCTCCCGGCGCCTCGTGGACCAATACGGCCCCGCCCAGGTGATTGTCACCACCAATACCTTTAACCACATCGACAATCTGCACGGGTTCATGCAGGGAGTGGCGACCCTGCTCGCACCGGGCGGAACCTTCGTGATCGAAGTGCCGCAAGCGCTGACCTGCGTCCTGGAGAACGAATTCGATACGGTCTACCACGAGCACCTCTCGGTGTTCAGTGTGGCGTCCGTGGCGGCGCTGGGGAAGTTCTTCGGGCTTCAGGTGGTCGACATCGACGAGTTGCCCATCCACGGCGGCTCGATGCGGTTGTATCTGCGCCGAGAGGGGCCCGCGGCGCCGGTCGTGGCAGAGTGGTCGGCCAAGGAGCGAGCCGCGAAGCTGTTCGACCGGGCCACCTATATGGCGCACGCGGGGAGGGTCGCGCGGATCCGGGAGGACCTGATGCGGATGCTGCGCGACCTCAAGCGGCAAGGGAAACGCCTTGCCGGGTATGGCGCGCCGGCCAAGGGAAACACCTTGCTTAACTATTACGGCATCGGGCCCGATCTGCTCGATTTTCTCGCCGACCGCAACGAGCTAAAACAGGGGAGGTACTCACCGGGGATGCACATTCCCGTGGTACCGCCAAGTCGCATCGCGCAGGACAAGCCGGACTACCTGTTGATTCTGGCATGGAATTTCGCCGACGAGATCATGGCTCAGCAGGAGCCGTTCCGGGCCGGCGGCGGCAAGTTCATCCTGCCGATTCCCGAGCCTCGCATCGTGGGCTGAGCGGGTCGGCGCCTGCAATGTCGATCGACGGGCGGGTGCTGGTCACCGGGGCCACCGGGTTTCTGGGCTCGCACCTGGTGCACCGGCTGCTCGCGGGCGGGGCCGAGGTCCACGTCCTCGCCCGCGCAACCAGCTCGTTCGAGCGACTGCACGACGTGGGATCGAGGCTGGTACGGTGGACCGGCGACGTCACCGATCGCGAATCGCTGCAGCGCTGCCTGGGTAGCGCCCAACCAGCCATCGTCTTTCACCTCGCGGGCCACACTGCCGGGCGCCGGTTCGAAGGCGACTGGTCGCAGG
>JAYUAL010000349.1:0-1505 GCA_043741355.1 Gemmatimonadales bacterium
GGGCGGGGGCGGCGCTCATCCACTCGGCGAGGCGCTCAGGGGGTACGCCGCGGGCGCGGGCGCCAGTCCAGACGGCGGCCAGGGAGAGCTGCAGCGACGCGATCCCACCCCAGGCGGCGAAGAAGTCTCCCCCGGTCTGCCTCATCGCGGGCGGGCAGGGGGAATGATCCGAAGCGACCAGGTCGATCTCCCCCCGGATCAGCCCCTGCCAGAGCGCCTCCCGCTCCGCCGCCCCGCGGATGGGCGGGGCGCACTTGTACTCGGTGGCGCCATCGGGAATCTCTTCCGCCGCAAAGGTCAGATAGTGGGGACAGGTCTCCACAGTAAGCGGAAGGCCGCTGGCGCGCGCCGCATGAATCAGGGGAAGTGATGTGGCGGACGAGAGGTGGACGATATGGACCGGCGCGGGACACCACTCCATGAGGCGGATCAGGAGCGCAATCGCCGCGTGCTCGGCCGCAACGGGCCTCGAGGCCAGGTAATCGGCGTATCTCCGGCTGCTGCTCCCCGCAACGAGCAACGACGGGTCCTCGGCGTGGACCATGAGGGTGAGCCCGGTGCGGACGAGCACCGGAAAGCCCTCGCGGAGGTCCTTTTCGGTGACGTTCGGAAATTCGGGCACTCCGGAGGGTGACAAGAAGCATTTGAAGGCGCAGACGCCGGCCTCGGCCAGCGGCTCGAGCTCGGCGGTGTTGCCCGGAATCATGCCGCCGATGAATTCCACGCCCACCGTATTCTGGTCGCGTGCCGCCCGGCGCTTGGCCTCGAGCCCGGCCACGGTGGTGGTGGCCGGGATCGAATTGAGCGGCATGTCGGCGATGGTGGTGATGCCCCCCGCGGCCGCGGCGCGGCCGGCACTGACGAAACCCTCCCACTCGGTGCGGCCCGGCTGGTTGACGTGGACGTGACTGTCCACCAGCCCCGGCAGGACCAGGGAATCTCCCGCGTCAAAGGCACCGGCGGCCAGGACGTCGTCCCAGGCCGCCACGCGGGTTATACGGTTGCCCTCGATGTGAATGGAGGCGGGTCGTACGCCCTCCGGGGTCACCACCCGGCGGCCGCGCAGAACGACGGTCACGAGCTCCAGAAGCGGCGCAGCAGGTTTCCGGCCACCTGACGGCGATACGCCGCGCTCGAGCGGAGGTCGTCGATCGGCGCGATTTCCTTTTCGAGAATGCGCACGACGTCTTCGATATGGGTGCCCGCTGCGAGGGCCTGTTCGGTTTGCCTGACCCGCACCACGGTTGGCGCCACGCTGCCGAAGGCAATGCGCGGCACGGCGCCCTTGACCCCGGCCATTACGATCTTGGAGATCGCCAGCGCCGCGCGGGTCCCGACCTTACGGAAGAACTGGGCGCCTTCGACCGGCGGCACCTCGACGGCCACGATCAGCTCGTCGGGGCGCATCACGCTCGTGCGGTAGCCGGTGTAGAACTCGGTGAACGGCACCCGTCGCTCCCCGCCGGCGCGCTTGAGCACCAGCATCGCGTCCACCGCGGCGAGCA
>JAYUAL010000350.1:0-3851 GCA_043741355.1 Gemmatimonadales bacterium
CCACCGGCGCCGCCGCCACGCTGCCGTTCTCGTCCGCGGTCCGGGTCGGCCACATGCTCTACCTCTCCGGCCGGCTGGGCACCGACAGCACCAACAAACTGGTAGCCGGCGGCATCGAGGCGGAAACCCGCCAGGCGCTCTCCAACATCAAGCGGCTGCTTGAGGCCAACGGCTCCGGGATGGACCATGTGGTGAAGTGCCTGGTGATGCTGGCCGATATCGCCGAGTGGGGCAGGATGAACACGGTGTACGTGACCTTCTTCCCGACCCATCGCCCGGCCCGGAGCGCGATGGGCGCCAGCGGGCTGGCGCTGGGCGGCCGGGTCGAAATCGAGTGTATGGCGACGGTGCCCTGATGGGCAAATCTCCCCTGGTGTCCTCCATCGTCGTCGGCGCGGTGCTGCAGATCGTCATGGTGGTGGTCGGCACCCTGATTCCCGCCCTGGGGCAGGCGGGCAACTTCTATCCGATCGCCGGGACCGCGATCGCCGCGCTGGTCGGCTCCCGGTTTTCCCGCCGCTCGCCCGGCGTGGCGGTCAGCGCCTCGATGAGCGGCGGGGCGATGGCCGGCGGCGCGAGCAGCCTGATCGGATCCCTCGCGGCGGTGATCGCGGGTGCCGCTGCGGGCGCGGAGCTGGAGACCGTCGCGATCTCCACCGTCACCGGGGCCGTAGCCGGGATGGTGGGCGGAATCTTCGGGCGGCTGCTGCCGCCCCGGAGCGCGCAGTCGTAAGGCCTTCCCCGGAAGTCCTTGCGTTTCCGGGCCATTAAAGCATAATTATGCAATATGCAGAATAGCCCACTCGCCCTGGCCTTTTCCGGCGGGCTCGACACCTCGTACTGCGTGCCCCGGCTCACCGAACAGGGCTACGCCGTGCATACCGTCTACGTCAACACCGGCGGCGCCTCGCCCGAGGAGCGCACGGCCATCCGGGCCCAGGCCTTGGCGGTCGGCGCGGTCGAGCACCACGAGGTCGACGCCCGTGACCAGGTCTTCTCCCGCTTCGTCACCTACCTGATCCAGGGCAACGTCCTCCGCGGCGAGGTCTATCCCCTTTCGGTCAGCGCCGAGCGCACCCAGCAGGCCATCTCGGTCATCGAGGTGGCCCGGCAGATCGGCGCTAAGGCGGTGGCCCACGGCTCCACCGGCGCCGGCAACGACCAGGTCCGCTTCGATATCGCGCTCCGGGTCCTGGCGCCCGAAATGGCCATCGTCACCCCGATCCGCGACGAGGCCCTTACCCGCGACCAGGCCATTGCCTACCTGGGCGCGCGAAAGCTTCCGGTGCCCGCCAAGGCCTCGGCCTACAGCATCAACGCCGGGCTCTGGGGCACCACCTGGGGCGGCGGCTGGACCCACGACACCTGGGCCGGCCCGCCCGCCGAGCTGCTCGATCCGCCGGCCGCCGCACCGGCTCCCGCCGAGCTCGTGATCGGCTGGAAGGAGGGCGTGCCGGTCTCGCTCGACGGGCGGGCGCTGTCCGGGCCCGACCTCATTGCGAAACTCGCGGCGCGCTCTGCCTCCTACGGCCTGGGCCGCAACATCCACGTCGGCGAGACCGCGCTGGGCATCAAGGGACGGATCGGCTTCGAGGCAGGCGCCGCGCTGCTGCTCATCGCGGCCCACCGCGAGCTGGAGAAGCTGGTGCTCACCAAGTGGCAGGTGTTCTGGAAGGATCAGATGGGCCGCTTCTACGGAGACCGGCTCCACGAGGGCCATTACTTCGACCCGGCGCTCCGGGACATCGAGGCGCTGTTCGTGAGCTCGCAGCAGCGGGTAACCGGAGAGACCCGGGTCCGCCTCGCAGCATCCCGCTTCATGGTCACCGGTACCCGGAGTCCCTACTCGATGATGGATCGCTCGGTGGCCACGTACGGTGAAGAGAACCGGCTCTGGAGCGGCGACGAAGCGCGCGCCTTCGCGCGGATCGGCGCGATTCCGGAGCTGCTGGCCCAGCGCGCCGGCGCCATTGGTGACGCGGGGGGGAAGCCCGCTCCCCGCTCCCCGCTCCCCGCTCCCCAGTCGTCATAAATGGTCACGACCACGCGCCTCCGCCTCGACCGGATCGCTTCCTCCACCCGGAACGCCCGGCTCGCGATCGACGTCATCGTCGGCGACGACATCGTGGCCCGGGAGGGCTACGTCCTGGCGGTGCGCATCCTGGAAGACAAATCCACCTACAACACGGTGGAGGATCTGTCCGGCCGCATGGTCGCGGTTCGGGCCGGCGACGTGCTCGCCGGCACGCTGGGCTCCCGCCGGGCGCTCCGGGGCTATGCCGGCGAGGTGCCCTCCGAGATTGCGGTGGGCGACATGATCAACGTGCTCAACCTGGGCGGCATTCTGGGCCGCTGCACTTCCTCCAACCCCGACATCGGCCCGCCGTTCAAAGCAGAAGTGCTGGGGGCGGTGCTCGCGTTCCCTGCATTGGGAGACCGGATCGGCCGCCCGGCGACGATCGTCGACGGCGCCATTCCGCCGGCCGAGACCCTGGAGTGCGGGTCGCCGGTGGTGTACGTCGCCGGCACCTGTATGAATTCCGGCAAGACCGTGGCCGCCACCGAGCTGGTGCGCGGACTGACCCGCGCCGGGCTCCGGGTCGGGGCCTGCAAGCTCACCGGCGTGTCGCTGATGCGCGATACCCTCTCGATGCTCGACGCCGGCGCCGTCGCCGCGCTCACCTTCAACGACGCCGGCGCCGCGAGCACCCACCCCGGCATGACGGTGCCGGTCGCTCGGGGAATCCTCAACCGGCTGGCCAAGGAACGCGGTGGCCGGCCCGACGTGATCGTGGCCGAGTTGGGCGACGGCATCCTGGGCGAGTATGGTGTACAGGACATTCTGCACGACCCGGGACTCATGGGCCTGGGGGCGGCGCACGTGATGGCCGCGCCCGATCCGGTTGGCTGCTGGGGCGCGCACCAGCTCTACAGCGGGCAGTACCGCCTCCCGATCACCTGCTTCACCGGCCCTGCCACCGACAACCAGGTGGGTCGCGACTACATCGCCAGGAATCTCGGCATCCCGGCGCACAACGCGCTGCGCGACGCCGCCGGCCTGGTCGAGACGGTGCGCGCCGCCCTCGGCGCCACCATCGCCGGGGAGGCCTAGGTGCGGGTCGCCGTCATCGGCTCGGCGGGATACGTCGGGGGCGAGCTGCTCCGGATCGTGCTGCAGCATCCGGAGGTCACCGAGTGCGTCGCCACCAGCCGGAGTCAGGCCGGCAAGCCGATTGCCAGCCTGCACCCGGGCCTGGCGATGATCACCGACGCGCGCTTCTCCGGGGCCACCGGCGCGGAGGCGGCCAAGGGTGCCGACGTGGTGTTCCTGGCGCTGGAGCACGGCCAGTCGTCGGAGATGATGGGGGAGATTGTGGACGCGGGTCCCGGCTTGATCGTGGACCTGGCCGCCGACTTCCGGATCCAGGACGGCCGGCTCAACGAGCGGTACTACGGCCCGCACAAATCGCCCGCGCTGGTGCACCGGTTCCGCTATGCGCTGGCGGACGTACTGGGGAAGGACCTCGCCGGCGCCACTGCGCTGGCCGCGCCGGGCTGCTTTGCTACGGCGGCGCAGCTCGCGCTCTATCCGCTGGCCGGGGTGCCCCTCGCGGCTCCTCCCGTAGTGTTCGCGGTCACCGGATCGAGCGGCGCCGGCGTGCATCCCAAGCCCACCACTCACCATCCGGCCCGGGCCCACAATCTGTTCGCGTACTCGGTGATGGGTCACCGCCACGAGGGGGAAATTCTGGAGCAGTGGCGTGCCTGGACCGGTGACGCCGCCGCCTCGGCCCGCCTGATGGCTCACTCCGGGCCGTTCGTGCGGGGCATCTACGCCACCCTGCACGCGA
>JAYUAL010000351.1:0-1503 GCA_043741355.1 Gemmatimonadales bacterium
CGACCGGGGGAAGACCTGGATCAAGGTCGGCGGCGCGTTCCCCACCGTCCCGGTGTATGAAATCACGCTGCACCCGCGGGACAACGACATGATCGTGGCCACTCACGGACGCGCGATCTGGATTCTCGACGACCTGGCCCCTTTCCAACAATATGCCGCCGCGAAGGCGGCCGGCAATTTCCTGTTCGATGTCGAGCCGGCGGTCCAGCGCGGCATCGCCGATGATCGGGAACGGGGCTTCGAGGGCAACATGATCTGGCTGGGACAGAACCCGCCGTTCGGTGCGCGGATACCCTATCACCTCGGTGCCAAGGCCGACAGCGTGGCCCTCGTCGTCAAGGATGCCGGCGGCACCACGGTGCGCAGGCTGCGGGGCGACGCGACCAAGGGTGGCCTGGGCCAGGGGGTAAACTCGGCAGTATGGGACCTCCGAGTCGAGCCGATTCCGGCGCCGGACACGCTTCCCGCGGGCGGCAGCCAGGGCGGCGGCGCCGGCGGGCCCCTGGTACTCCCCGGCGAATACCAACTGGCGCTGCTGGTAAACGGGAAGGAGTCGGGCGGCGGGAAGGTTCGGGTGATGGGGGAGCCCGATATCGTATTCTCGGATGCCGACCGAAAAGCCCGCTACGATGCGCTCCGGGAGCTCCAGGCCCTGGGCAGCCGGGTGCAACACGCGACGGCCGCCGTACGTAAGGCCAACGAGCAGCTGACCCAGATCAAGGCCGCGCTCAAGGACTCCTCGGCGGTGCCGGCGCCGATCAAGGCATCGCTCGACTCGCTCAACCGGTCGCTCGACTCCCTCAAGAAAAAGTTCGGGGTCGGGCTCGACTTCTCGGCGCCCGATTTCAGCTTCAGCGAGTTCCGGAAGAATCTGGGCTTCCGAATGGGCAACGTGGCGGGAGGCATCGATGGCTCCACTTCCCCGGCCACCGAGGACCAGCTCAGTCAGATGACCGAGCTCAAAAGAGACGTTCCGGGCGCCATCGCGGAGGTCAATGCCTTCCTGGCCCGGCTCCCAGGTTTTTACAAGCGGCTTGCCGACGCGGGTCTGTATCCGGTGGCGCCCAAGCCGGTGCCCCCGGATGATGGAAGCAACGAAGGCACTACGACCGTTACCGGAGGCAGGAACTGATATGCGCTTGGCTCCCCTCGTCACCGCATTCGCCGTACTGACGCCCGCCGTGTCGGGAGGGCAGCAGGAGCCGGCCGACATCGTCTTCACCAACGGCAAGGTCTACACCGCCAGCGACAAGCAGGCCAGGGCGGAGGCCGTCGCGATCAAGGGCAACCGGATCGTCTTCGTCGGCACCAACGGCGGCGCCCGGAGATTCTCCGGCCCCAATACCAGGGTGGTCGACCTTCACGGAGCGACGGTGCTGCCCGGTTTCACCGATGCCCACATGCACCTCTCCGGTGTCGGCGAACGCGAGATGACGCTGAACCTCGAGGGCACCAGGAGCCTCGACGAATTCCTGGCGATGGTGAAGATCCGGGTGGACCAGG
>JAYUAL010000352.1:0-3849 GCA_043741355.1 Gemmatimonadales bacterium
CGGATCCACCGGCCGGAACACCAGATCGATCGCGAGATAGAGCAGCTTGGTCCAGGGAAAGATCAGGATCGGAGTGAGCACAGCCACGCCGGCGCAAACCACGCCGAGCGCGGTCCACGGCACGGCGGGCCAGGTGAGGAACATCCCGGCCACGAAGACCACCGCGAAGACTCCCTCGGTCAGGAAGAGATTGACGGTGTAGCTGCCGAGCCAGTATCCCGGCTCATCGCGGTCCATATGAAAGCCGCAGGCGGGACATGAAGGGGCGACAGTGAACCAGCTCAGGAGCACAGGTCGGCCGGCACAGATCGGGCAGCGCAGACGAATGGCGCGGGCAAAGAGGGTGCGCGCGCCGGGGAGCGGGAATGAGTCGGCGGCGTCAGCGACTCGCGCTGTCGGCTTTGGCGGGAGCGAGAACATATAGCAAATAGTCGGCCCGCTTCCGGTCATCCTTCGAGGGAGCCAGGTCGTCGAGGTTGGACACCGGGAGCGCCGTCACCACCAGCATCGTGGCCCCGCCGGCCCGCTTGAGTGCCCGTTCCGCCGTGCCCGTCCGGAAGTCACTGTGGAATGAGCCGTTGTAGTGGATTACCAGCCGCCCGGGCCGCCAGGCGCGGGCGGCCGACTCGCCCATTGTCTCGTCCTTCATGCACTGCGCCTGGTACATCCGGGTGAGGCGGGCGCGCCCGTCGTCGGCCGTGCTGCCGGCGGGTCCGTGCGCCGACATGTCGCCCATCACCGCCGAGAACCTCCGGTAGTAGTCATCCTCGGGACAGTCGAGTTGGCCGGCCGCGAAGGGCCGCATGGCCGCCGGAACGGTATCCAGCCCGGCCAGTCCCGCCCGCCCCACCAGCGTTGCCAGCGGTCTCGGCGCGTTGCTGGCCACCACCGGCCAGCCTCGCGCTCGCGCCAGCTCCACCAGCGGTCGATAGTCGGTGGGGTAGTTCTTCCAGGGACGGGCGCCCCGGAGTAATTCCTCCTCGGAGGCGCTGCCGGCCATGTAGCGGTCCAGCAGCGGCTGGACGTCGCGCTCGAACATCTCCAGGGCGAGAGTCACCGAGTCGCGGCGTCGTGCCAACCCCTCGAGGATCGCCAGCTCCATCCGGTGCGTGGCGGGGTCGTCGTGCTGTTCCCCCACGAATACCAGATCCGCGCCGGCGAGCCGCGAAGCCAGGGTCTCGAAATCGATGAACCGCTTTTTCCGGGAGTCATACACGCGGTGGGGGACGTAGCTCGACGCGGTCGGGACGACGGCGGGCGGCTTCTGGGCGGCCAGGGGGGAGGCCAGGAGCGCGAGCAGCACGAGAGTGCCGACTCCATGGCTCATACGGGACGGTCGTCGCGCACCAGCACCAGAATAGCGGCCTGCGGCACCACGAGATATCGCTGGTCCTCGAAGCTGATCTCCACGGCGGCCTTCCGGAAGAAAATCGCGTGATCGCCGACCCGAGCCTGCATCTGGCGGAACCGAGGGGTCTTCTGTTCGACCTTCCACGGCTCTTCGTCGAACGCGGAAACGTCGGGTAGCGGATCGCCGACGCCGGTCGCCACGATCAGTCCCTCCTGGACCTGCTGGGTGTCCACCGCCGTGGCGGGAAGGTACAGTCCGACCTTGGTGCGCTCCTCGCCCTCTTCGGCTTTGATGAGCACGCGGTCTCCGGCAACCAGGAGCTTTTTAGGCGGGAAGTCCATTGGCTCCACCCTGCTCGTGAATCGTGACGACCTTGATGACCCGCAGCTTCCGGACCATGGTGGGGAGCTTGAGCACCACCTCGTCGCCCGCCTTTCGGTCCTTCAAAGCCTGGCCGAGCGGGGAGGCGAGCGAGATGTGGCCGGCGTCGATGTCCATCATCTCGGCGAAGACGACGGTGTAGGTCTCCGGTTCGCCGTTCTTGACGTCTTCGACGAACACCTTGGAGCCGAGGCCCACCCGGTCGCGGGGCGCTTCGGTGTTGGCGAGCTGAGCTATCTGCTCCAGCCGGTGGTGGAGCTGGCCGAGCCTGGCCTGCACCAGCTGCTGGCGCTCCAGCGCCGCCTTGTATTCAGAGTTTTCCCGGAGGTCTCCCATCGCCACGGCGGTGGCGATGGCCTGGGGAAGGGTGACGGTGAGCTCCCGGGTAAGGTCTTCGATTTCCTTGCCCAGCTTTTCCCGCATTGCCTGAATCATCCCCGCCTGCCGCACAAAAAAGGATCGGCCCGGCGCTGTGGCACCGGGCACGTAAGGACGAGCCTGGACAGGAAGATAGCGCCGCTTCGGGGGGGCGGACAGGGGCGGGATGGGGGGCAGCCACCGGGTGTATTTTCCTCCGTCCACTCCGGAGATCGCCCGTGCCGCTCCGCTCGCATTTGCTCTGTGCCCTCCTCGTGTCGGCGGTTTCCGCCGAGGCCGTTGCCCAGGCCGGTTCCCCCGCCGGCGCGGTCCCGGTTTCAAACCTGGTCACCCGTCGGCAGGCGCTGATCGGCCGAATCAAGTCCGGTGTGGCCATTGTTCGCGGCGCCGAGGAGCTCTCCGACGACCCGCCCGATTCGAAGTACCCTCAGGCCTCGGCCTTCCGTCAGGACAACGACTTTTTCTATCTCACCGGGCTCGAGACCCCCGATGCGTGGCTGATCATCACCGCCACTGACTCGGCCCGGGGCGAAGTCCACCTTTTCCTGCCGGCGCGCAACCCCCAGGCGGAGCGGTGGACCGGCCCGCAACTGGGCCCCGGTCCGGAAGCAGCGGCTGCCACCGGGATCCCGGTGGCGAACATTCACTCCGCCGACTCGGTGGAGGTCTATCTCCGGCGCTTCGCCCTCTCGGGCGGGCGCACCGCGCCGCTCTGGTTCCGGCGCACCGAATGGGATGCCGAGCCCGAGATGATCCGGAAACTGGCGCTGGACACGCCCCGGGTGTCCACCCAGGATCTGCTTCCCGTGCTGGCCGCGCTCCGGCTCATCAAGGACGACGACGAGATCCGCCGGCTCACCCGGGCGGTGGAGATCTCGGCGGAGGGGCACGTGGCGGCGATGCGATATGCCAAGCCGGGGGCCTGGGAATACCAGATCGAGGCGGTCGCGGAACAAACCTTCCGCTCGCTCGGGGCCGAGCGGCTGGGCTATCCGAGCATCGTCGGATCCGGCATCAACAGCACGGTGCTGCACTACGACCAGAACCGCCGCCAGACCCAGCCCGGCGATCTGATCGTGATGGATATGGGGGCCGAGTTCGGCTATCAGACTGCGGACATCACCCGGACCATCCCGGTGTCGGGGAAGTTCACCCCGCGCCAGAAGGCGATCTACGAGCTGGTGCTGGGCGCCCAGCAGGCCGCGATCGACGCGGTGAAGCCGGGGGTCACGCTCCGCGAACTGGACGCCACTGCCCGCAAGTATATGGCAGACCACTCCGGAGACCTCTGCGGCTCCGGCGGCTGCCACAAGTTTTTCATTCACGGACTGTCCCACTGGATCGGGATGGATGTGCACGACGTAGGCGGGGGAGCGCCCCTCGCGCCTGGTATGACGTTTACGATCGAGCCGGGGGTTTATCTGCCCGACGAAGCGCTGGGTGTTCGCATCGAGGACGACATCCTGGTCACCGGCACGGGCTATCTGATGTTATCCCGGGGGGCGCCGCGGTCAGTGGCGGAGATCGAGAAACTCATGGTGCCGGTGAAGGCGAAGCGGTGAGGCGTTTCGAGCGCTACGTCGCGCTGGGAGACAGCTCGACCGAAGGACTCGACGATCCCGATGGATGCGGCGGCTTCCGCGGCTGGGCCAATCGCCTGGCGGAACGAGTCGTCGCGGTGCAGGGGTCGCTGCTCTATGCCAATCTCGGCGTGCGTGGGCGCACCACCCGGCAAATCC
>JAYUAL010000353.1:0-3846 GCA_043741355.1 Gemmatimonadales bacterium
TACGATCCGACCGGCCTCGAAGAACAGCTTTACCGCCAGTGGGAACGGCGCGGTCTGTTCGAGCCCGCGTCCGACCGCACCGTTCCGTCCTCCCCGTCCTCACCGTCCGCCCGTCCGTACGTGATCATGATGCCCCCGCCCAACGTCACGGCCCAGCTCCATATGGGCCACGGACTCAATCTCGCGATCCAGGACGTGTTGGTGCGGTTCGAGCGGATGCGGGGGCGGGACGCCCTCTGGCTGCCGGGCACCGATCACGCCGGCATCGCCACGCAGAACGTGGTCGAGAAGCTCCTCGCCAAGGAGGGCAAGACCCGCTTCGATCTCGGACGCGAGGGGTTCGTCCGCCGGGTCTGGCAGCACGTCGAGGAAACCGGCAGCGCCATCCTGAATCAGATCCGCGCGCTGGGCGCGAGCTGCGACTGGCATCGGGCCTACTTCACCCTCGACGAAGACCTCTCACTCGCGGTGCGCGAGGTCTTCGTGTCGCTGTACGAACGCTCGCTGATTTACCGCGGCAAGTACATCATCAACTGGTGCCCCCGCTGTCTCACCGCCCTCTCCAACGAAGAGGCCGAGAAGGCCGACGCCGAGGGGAAGATCTGGCATTTCCGGTATCCGCTGGAGGATGGCGGACACATCACCATCGCGACGACGCGCCCCGAGACGATCCTGGGCGATACCGGCATCGCGGTGCACCCCGATGACCTCCGGTACCGCGCGTTGATCGGCAAACATGCCGTACTGCCGCTGGTCGGCCGCAGGATTCCCATCGTGGGAGACCAGGCCGTCGACCCGGCGTTCGGGTCCGGCGCCGTGAAGATCACCCCCGCGCATGATGCCACCGATTTCGAGATCGGCAGGCGGCACGACCTCCCGGCGCTCGACGTGATGACCGACGATGCCCGCATGAGCGACGCGGTGCCGGAGCGGTTCCGCGGCCTCGACCGCTTCGTGGCGAGAAAGCAGGTCATCGCCGAGTTCGAGGCCCTGGGGCTGCTCGAGAAGGTCGAGGGTCACCGCCACGCGGTGGGCCGCTGCTACCGGTGCGACACCGTAGTAGAGCCGCGCCTCTCGGATCAGTGGTTCGTCAGGATGAAGCCGCTGGCCGCGCCGGCGCTCGCGGCCTATCAGGACGGCCGACTGCGCTTCATCCCCGAGCATCGCGGGGCCGAGTACGCGCAGTGGATGGAGAACATTCGCGACTGGTGCATTTCCCGGCAGCTCTGGTGGGGGCACCGGATCCCGGTCTGGTATTGCCAATCGCCGGCCTGCGCCGTGACCACCGCCAGCCGGACCGACCTGACCGTCTGTCCGTCTTGCGAGGGACCGGTGCGCCAGGACGACGACGTGCTCGACACCTGGTTTTCCTCGCAGCTGGTTCCGTTCTCGAGCCTGGGATGGCCCGAGTCCACCGACGAGCCGGCCCGCTTCTACCCCGGGGACACGCTGGTCACCGCCCCGGAGATTCTCTTCTTCTGGGTGGCCCGGATGGTGATGGCGGGTCTCGAATTCATGAAGGACATTCCGTTCCGGACCGTCTATCTCCATGGGACGGTACGCGACACGAAGCATCGCAAAATGTCGAAGTCGCTGGGCAACGGGATCGATCCCCTGGATGTGGTGAGCCGGTACGGCGCCGATGCCCTCCGCTACACAGTGGTGTCCGGGCTCTCGGTGGGTACCGACCTCATCCTGGACCCGGAGGATCTGGAAGGTTCGTTCTCCCCGGGGCGCAACTTTGCCAACAAGCTCTGGAACGTCGGCCGGCTGATCCTGTCTCACGTGGACGGCCCGGTCCGGCCCCTGGCCGGCCGACATCCGGGCGTGATCAAGAAGGAGGACTTCACCCTCGCCGACCGGTGGATCATCGCCCGCTGCGACGACACCGTGCGCGAAGCCACCGCGGCGTACGAGCGCTTCCGGCTCAATGACGCGGCGCTGGCCGTTCACCGGTTCCTGTGGAGCGATCTGGCCGACTGGTACATCGAGGTGATCAAGCCCCGCCTTTACGGCGAGCAGCCCGGCGGCGACGTGGCGCGGGCCGTGGCAAGCCAGACGTTCGACGTAGCGCTCCGGCTGCTCCACCCGGTCATGCCGTTCATCACCGAGACGCTCTGGCGCCGGCTTCCCGGCCACACCGAAGAAGATTCCATCTCGGTGGCCGCGTGGCCCGCCGCGGATCGCCGCGCCGCCGACGCGGCCGCGCTGCGCCGCTTCGGCGCGCTGCAGGAGCTGGTCGGCGCCATCCGCTCGATCCGGGCCGAGTATGCGGTGCAACCCGGCCACGCGGTGCGGGCCCGGATCGCTACCCCGGGGGCCGACGTCCAGGCGGTGCTCGCGAGCGACGCAGCCATCGTCTCGCGGCTGGCCAGGCTCTCGTTCCTCGAGGCGGGCGCCGCCGACGCCGATGCGGGCGCCGCGCACGCGATTCTTCTCGATGGAACCGCGGTGAGCGTCCCGCTGGGCGACCTGGTCGATGTGCAGAAGGAGTGCGCCCGGCTCGGCGGCGAGATGGATCGCCTCACCGGCGCCATCCGGGGACAGGAAAGCAAGCTGGAGAATCAGCAGTTCACCGCCAAGGCGCCCCCGGCGGTCGTGGAGCGGGAACGGGAAAAGCTCGCGGCGTGGCGCGACCAGGCCGGCGCCCTCGCCGAAAAGCGGCGCCGGCTCGGCTGCCCGGCGTGAGGCGACCCGCCCTCGTCCTTGCAATCCTCGTCGCCGGCTGCGCCCGCATCCTGGCGCCGCCGGGGGGCCCCAATGACCGCCTTCCGCCAGTCCTGCTCTCCACCCGCCCCGATTCACTGGAATCGCTCCCCGGCTTCAAGGGCGATGTCGAGTTCCGGTTCAACGAGGTGGTGTCCGAGGGGGCCACCCCCAACTTCGGGCTCGGCAACGGCGATCTCGAGCGACTGGTGCTGGTGTCCCCCTCGTATCGCGTGCCGGTGGTGCGCTGGAAGCGGGATCGCATTGCGGTGCGCCCGCGCGAGGGGTGGCGCCCCAATACCGTGTATCGCGTGGAGCTCCTCCCCGGTCTGGCCGACCTTTCCAATAATCGGAGCAAGAACGGCCGGATCGTGACCTTTGCCACCGGGGCAATCCTTCCCCACACGACCCTCCGTGGCATGGTGGTCGACTGGAATACCCAGCGGCCGCTTCGAAACGCGCTGGTGCAGGCAATCCATCTCCCCGACAGCCTGCCCTACAACACCGTTTCCGACTCCGTCGGGCGTTTCGAGCTGGGCCTGGTTCCCGATGGCGAGTACGTGGTCTACGGGGTCCAGGATCAGAACACCAGCCGCACCCGCGAAAATCGGGAGCTGTTCGACTCGGTGCGGGTGGCCCCGGGTCAGGACAGCGTGGGGGAAATCTGGGTCTACAAGCACGATTCCACGGGAGTGCGCCTTTCGACTGCGGCGCTGAACGACTCACTCTCCCTGGTGCTGACCTTTTCCCAGCAGATCAATCCCTATCAGCGCCTCCCGGCAGACTCGGTCGAGGTCCGCCTGCTCCCCGATTCGATCCCGGTTCCGGTGCTGGCTATCCTGCCCAAAGGCCAGTTCGACACCGCCTTCCCGCCGGTGCGCACGGCGGATACCGCGCGAGCGCGAACCGATTCGTTACGCGTCGTCCGGGACAGCATCCGCGCCGACTCCGCCGCGCGGGCCCGCGAGGCCGCCGCCATCCGGATTCCCGGCACCCAGCGCCGCCGGCCGGCCGGGATCGACACCACGGGAACCGGGCCGCTCCGCACCAAACCCCCGCTCTTCGACAAGCTCTACATACGGGTTGGTAGCCGGCTTCGGCCCGGCTCCGACTACCTGGTGGTGGTGCACGGGATTCAGA
>JAYUAL010000354.1:0-3845 GCA_043741355.1 Gemmatimonadales bacterium
CCGGCCCCACCGTTTACGCCAAACCCTCGCGCTCGACCCCCCGCGCCGCGTTCCACGGGAGCCTATTGGGTCCCGCCAAAGGCCTTCCTGACCGCCGCAACCAGGTCCTGGTCGGCCCCGGATCCGGTGTAAACCACCGTACCCGATCGGTTCACCACGACAATGTAGGAAGTGGCCGGTACCTCGTATGCCCGGGCGCCGGCCCCCTTGTCATCGTAGAGCACCAGGAAGGGCGGGTGGTGCTCCTCGATATAGCGCCGTATCCGGCCCTTGGAATCGTTGACCGTGACGTTGATGCCGATGATGTCCACTTGGTCCCCGTAGGCCTTTTTCACCGCCTCGAGCTGGGGGAGCAGCGCTTTGCACAGGGCGCACCACGTGGCCCAGAACTCCAGCATCACCGGCTTCTTGCCGATAATGAGACCGAGATCGACCGGCTTGCCGTCGAGATCGTTGATGACCAGCGGTGGGGCCTTTGACCCCACCGCGATGCCGGCGTCGAACTGTGCCACGGCGGGCTTGGCTGCGAAGAGCCCGAGGAGCAGGGCAATGCCCACCGTCCCCACTGTCCTCACCGTCCGCCCCGTCCTCACCATGCCTGCCCCGCTTTGATAAAGTAAAACTCCGCCATCCCCAGAATGATCAGCCCGCCCGCCTTCTTGACCCATAGCATCCATCGCCCCGACTTCGGCAGCGCGGCCAGGGTGCCGGCGGAGAGGCCCACCGCGATGAGCACCGCCGTCATCCCGAGCGAGAAGACCAGCAGGTAGAGAAAGCCCAGCCCGGCGCTCCGGGTGCCACTCACGAAAGTAAGGACGGCAGCGAAGGCCGGCGCCCCACAGGGGGCCGCCACCAGCCCCGAGGTGGCACCCATCAGGAACACCGCTCCGGGCGACTGGCCCCCGAACTTCGAGGCCCAGGTCACCAGCCTGGCTGGTGCGGACACCGGAAAGACGTCCAGCATGGCCAGCGCCGCAAGCAGGAGCAGGTTCCCCATCGCGAAGTAGGCCCACTTGTTGGCGCTCACCGTGCCGAACAGCGTGCCGGTCAATCCGGCGAGGAGGCCGAGCAACGCATACACCAGCGCCAGCCCCAGCGCGTAGAGCAGCGTGTAGAACACCCGACGGCTCCGACTCCGATTTTCCGCCCCCGCCCCGCCCAGGATTCCCGCCGTGATTGGAATCATCGGCCAGATGCAGGGGGTAACGCTGGTGACCAGCCCCGCGCCAAACAGCACCGGGATGGCCCGCAGCGGGTGCTCCAGAATGTCCGACCCCGCGAGCATCACGCGGCGGGCACTCCAGCCGACGGGTACCTTCGCGCGACGTAGTCTTCCAGAATGGCCAGGAAGTCCGGCACGATGTTCTCGCCCTTGAGCGTGGTGAGCAGCCGACCATCCATATACACCGGCGCCTTGGGATCCTCGAAGCTGCCCGGCAGCGAGATGCCCAGGTCGGCATGCTTGGATTCGCCGGGGCCGTTCACCACGCAGCCCATCACCGCCACACGCAGCCGCTCCACTCCGGGCCGCTGGGATTTCCATTCGGACATGCGGCGCTGGAGATGCTCCTGGATGTCCTGCGCCATTTGCTGGAAGAAGGTGCTGGTGGTCCGGCCGCACCCCGGGCAACTGGTGACCTGCGGGGTGAAGCTCCGCATCCCGAGCGACTGGAGGATTTGCTGCGCCACCCGCACCTCCTCGGTCCGGTCGCCGCCGGGCGTGGGGGTGAGCGAGACCCGGATGGTATCTCCGATTCCCTCTCCCAGGAGCAGGGCGAGCGCAGCGGCGCTGGCGACCATTCCCTTCATCCCCATCCCGGCCTCGGTGAGACCGAGGTGGAGCGGGTAGTCGCACCGCGCGGCGAGACGGCGATAGACGTCCACCAGGTCCGGCACCAGCGACACCTTGGCCGAAAGCAGGATCCGGTCGTGGGGAAGTCCGGTCTCCTCGGCGAGCCGGGCCGAGCGCAGCGCGCTCTCGACCATCGCCTCCATGGTCACATCGAGCGCCTCGCGCGGGGAATTCCCCCGCGCGTTCTCATCCATCATGGTGGTGAGGAGATCCTGGTCCAGCGAGCCCCAGTTCACCCCGATACGCACCGGCTTCCCGTTCTCAGCCGCGATCTCGACGATGGTCCGGAAGTGCTCGTCGCGCCGCTTGCCGCCAACGTTGCCGGGGTTGATGCGGTACTTGGCCAGCGCACCGGCGCATTGGGGATACTTGGCCAGCAGGAGGTGGCCATTGTAGTGGAAGTCGCCCACGATCGGCACCGGCACGCCGGCCTGGGCCAGTCCCTCGACGATCCTTGGCACCGCCGCCGCGGCGGCTTCGGTGTTCACCGTTACCCGGACCAACTCGCTCCCCGCCTCGGCAAGCGCCCGCGCCTGGGCGATAGTGCCGGCCACATCGGCAGTGTCGGTGTTGGTCATCGACTGCACCACGACCGGATGGCAGCTGCCGATCAGGACGCCGCCGACGTCGACGGTGGGTGTGGGGCGGCGGGCGTGGGGCATGGGCGGAAATCTACAAGGGGAGCGGGGAGCGGGGACCCCGTTCCCCGCTCCCCGTTCCCCGCTCCCCGTTCCCTGAGGCTTACGCCAGCCCCAGTGACTTGGTGAGCCGTTCCCACGCGGCCGGATCCAGCGTGCCGTCGGTCTTGAGCGGGGCGAGCGCGGCCAGGATTTCGGCCCGGTTGCCGTCGATGCTGCGGTCCCGGAGCTCGCCTACCATGCGCGCGAACCGGTGCTCGTATTCGTCGGCATCATACTTGCCGGTTTTTTTACCCTCAGCCAGGCGCTTGAGCTCGGTGGCGACGCGGTCGGGCTTGATGGGCTTGAGCTTGTCGGGCATCGGTCCCTCGAGAAACGGTGGAAAGTAGGCCTCAAGAATACCGCCCCCCGGGTGGATTAGGGAGTAGCGGTCGCCGAAGACGCCTCCTCGGTCATGGGCATTCTGGAGATGGTTGCGTTACGAATCATCTCCCCGAAAGCCTTGGAGACAGTCGGGTCGAGCTCGGTGCCCCCCTGCTGCTCGATGTAGCCGAGCGCCTCAGCCGGCGCCCACGCCTTCCGATAGGGCCGTTCGGTGCACAGCGCATCATAGACGTCGCAGACGTGGACGATCCGGCTGGCGTAGTGACAGGCCCGGGGGGGTGCAACGGTGGGGTAGCCCCGGCCGTCGAGAAAGATGTGATGTTCGTAGGCGACCACTGCCGCCAGATCCGACCCGCCGGGCCGCCCCAGGATGATGCGCGCCCCTTCAACCGGGTGGGCCTTGACCAGCTCCCGCTCTTCGTCGGTGTAGCGCCCCGGCTTGACCAGCAGGTCGTCGGGAAGCCGAACTTTGCCGATGTCATGCAGCAGCCCGGCCACCCCGAAGGCCCGCACCGCCGCCGAATCGAGGCCCAGCTGCTCGCTGAGTCCCATGGCAAGCATCGCCACGTTGCAGGAGTGGGTCAGGGTGTACTGATCGAATTCCTTGATGGTCAGGAGAGGCAGGAGCAGCCGCCGCTCGGCATGCATGGTGGCGGAGAGCGAGCCAACCACCGCCGCGACCTCCATGAGCGGAATGTTCCCGCCCCGCTCCACCTCCCCGTGGATCCAGGAAACCGCTGCGATCTCTTCGGTGAGCGATACCCGCACCGCCCCGGATTCATTGGGCCCGGCTTCCCCGGTCGAACTTTCCGGAGCATCCTCCGGCTTGTCCAGACGGAGCGCCCCGAATCGGATCGGCGACCTGATCAGCTGCCGCGCCTCGGCGGTGCCGGCCGGTGTTCCCGCCAGCCGGGCCCACACCTCGCCCATGAACCCCACGTAGGCCGCCCGGGTCACCTCCGCGTCCACCT
>JAYUAL010000355.1:0-3845 GCA_043741355.1 Gemmatimonadales bacterium
CGCATCCGCGTTGCGGTATAAAGAGATACGAATTGGCACGGTGCTCGCTTTGGGCCGAGACGGGCAAGCGCGGCACTTTCCATGGAGGGCATCGTGACCACCCGCAAATTCGTACTCGGCTCGGCTCTGCTGATGCCGCTGCTGTCCGTCTCCCCTACCCAGGCTCAAAGGGTCCGCGCAGACATCATCATCGGAGGCGGACCGGTCGCCGGGCGGGTGATCATCGGGGACCAGAACCGCTATCACGGGCGCCCGCGGTCGATCGAGCGGATGGAATGGGTGCGAGCCCGGGACTATCGGCGTGATGATTGGTTCCGAAGGTTCCAGCGGGAAAGTCGTGTGGTGGTAGTCTACTACGACCGCGATGACGACTGCTACTATTTCGACCGCTTTCGCCCCGACCTCGAGGAGATAGAAGCATACGAGCGAGACGGGCGCTACTACCGGCTCGAGGACGATGGGTATGGCGCACGCTACGACGATCGGGCGTACGGCCGGTACGATGACCGGTACAACGATGGATCGTACAGCGGATCGTACGGCCGCTACGATGACCGCTACGTCGGCCGGCACCGGGACAACCGACGCGACAAGCACAAAGGCGACAAAGATCATCGCCGCCATGACCGGCAGGACCACCGCTGGGACGACGACGACGACCACGACCACTAACCAAGAGGGGTGGGGCCGCCCTACCTTTGAGCCTTCTGCGGCTCCGCTTTCCCGGCCCCACCATGAGACCCACGGCTCCCCGCCTGGGTCGGAACGACCCCCCCCAAGTGGAGGGGTCGTTCGCGTTGGGGGCCCATTGCCTGGACCGGAATTTGACGCGACCTTTGACGCCGGGAAGGAAGCCGCGTGAACCCCGCATCCCCCACTCCAAGGAGTCCGTCATGAGATTTCGCCGCCTCGTGATTCCCAACCTGGCCCTCTCCTTCGTGATCAGCTCTATCGCCCTGGCTCAGGGCACCGCTCGGAAGGTTCATTTCGGGGTGCTGGCGGGTGGAGCGTTCGCGAAAGTCAGCGGGAAGGACGCCAAGGGTCAGAATATCACGACCCGGGTGGGCATCGCCGCCGGCGGGTTCGTGACAATTGGCGTGAGCAGGAACTTTGCGATCGAGCCCGAAGTCCTCTTTGCTCAGAAGGGGGTCAAGTCGTCGGACGCCACCTCAACCGCCAATCTCAAGTTGTCCTACGTGGAAGTGCCGGTCCTCCTGAAGTTCCGTTTCCCCGGAACCTCGGGGGGTGGGGTGGTTCCGCATCTCTACGCCGGTCCATATCTCGGGTTCAAGGCGGGGTGTCGCGTGTCGGGGACGGACGGGACTCTCACTGTTTCCGGCAAGTGTGAAAGCCAGCCGTTCGACGTAAAGGTCAAATCCACTGATTTCGGAGCGACTTTCGGCGGCGGAGTAGACGTCGGGCGCGCGATCATCGACGTGCGGTACGATCTCGGCCTGTCCAAGATCGGCAATAACGCCAGCAACAACGATGTCAAGAACCGGGTGTTCTACCTGCTGGCGGGCTGGACCTTCCGCGCGCCCCACTAGCACAAGGACGTCCAAGGACCACCGCCCCTGCGGGCTCCGCCGGCGGGGGCGTTTTGTCATCCGGGCGGCGGCTGGCCGCGTTAGGTTTGAGGGCCCATGCATCCCTCCCGCAACCACCATCTGCCGCTCGATCCGGTCGCCTACCGGAAGGCCAGCCATCCCCGCGGCCGGGTCATCGTCATCGCGCCTACCCGGGCCGCCTGCGAAACAATCGAGCTGGCGCTGGGCACCGAGATCGAGACCCTCCTGCAGCGGAAGCACGGCCCGACGGTCTGGGAGTGGGCCGCGAGCGGCAAGGCCTTTGGCATCGTGGCCGGGACCGGCACCGGAAAGACACTGGGCATCCGCCCCATCGCGCAGGCCATTCTCCAGGAAACCCTCCGTTACGGCGTGGTCAATCGCGAGCGTGAGGCCACGCCCGAGACCCCAACCTGGAACGTGGTCATCGTCACCACCGGCATCGCGCGGCGCTGGTTCCAGGACGACCTGATCAGCGAGCGCGACACGCTGGTGGTGGACGAGATCCACCAGACATCCGCCGAGCTGGAACTCTGCCTGGCGCTGGGCAAGCGGGCTGGCTGCCGCTTCATCTGGCTCTCCGCCACGGTCGATCCGACCTTCTACGCGAAGTATCTCAACAGCGCCGAGATCCTGGAAACCAGCGCGTTCGACCCGAAGCTCCGCGCCAAGGTGACGGTGGTGGCCAAGGACGTGCGGGAGTTTCTCGACGATCGCTTCGTGAAGCACCTGATCAAGGAGCGTCGCGGAGTGGCGGTGTTTGTGCCCACCCGGGCGGAAGTCGAGCGGGTGGCGGCCGAGCTGGGGGATCAGTGGCCCAAGCTCTCGGCGGCGTTCTATCACGGTGGAGAGCCGATCCGGGTGATCCGTCCGTTTCTGGAAGGCTCCATCCCGAAGCCATTTCTGCTCGCGATGACCGCCGCGGGTCAGTCGGCGCTCAACATCCCCGGTCTCGATACGGTGGTGATTTACGACGCCAGGTACGGAAACCGGGTCGATCGGGGACGGAACGTCCTGCACCGGCTCTATCTTGGCGCCAATGAGATTCTGCAGATGGCGGGACGGGTGCACGGCCGGGTGCCCAATGGCGAGGTGACCATTCTCTCGGACCGGGAGCTCGACTTCGAGGCTCTTCGCCCGACGCCGCCCGAGTTCCAGCTTGCCGGAGACGCGGAACGGGTGGCGCTGACCTGCGCCGCGCTTGGCGTCGACGCACGCGACCTCGACTTGCCGGTGCCGCTGGACAAAGTGGCCTACCGGCGCGCGCTGGAATTGCTGACGAGCCGCGGGCTGGTGGCCGGTGGCAAGCTGACCGAATATGGCCGCGAGGTGGAGGCCATGCCGGTGGACCGGCCCTGGGCCGAGCTGCTTGTCAAGGCGGAGGAGGAAGTGATTCCGATCGCGGCGGTATGCTCCAACATCGATTCGTTGCACCGGATGACCCGCGAAGAGCGGGAGCTACACGGCGCGCTGGTGCAGGGGAGCGATCACCTGACGGCATACAATCTCTACGCCGAAGCGGTGAACCAGCACGGGTCGCTGGGAGAAGCGTACGGGCTGCCGCGGCACGTCTTCGACGAGGGCCTGGCCGACTGGGGCCAGCGGCGCGGCGTGCTGGTCAAGGCCATCGAAGACGCAGCCATGGGCACCGCCTCGGTCTATCGCTCCCTCGAGCTGCCGCTGCCCCGCACGCTTCCCTATGCCAATCGCGAGCTGCGTCAAGCCTTCATCGAGCTGGTGGCGAAGGTGATGCCGTTCGACCTGGTGCTCGACGAGCACACCGCCGATGGCCAGGAGGTGCGAGTAGGCAAGACCTCGGTGGCGGGAACCTGGGGAGCGGTGGCCGGAAACGTTCGATACTTTGCCGACCGCTTCGGTGTGGCGCGCGCCTCGGTGGAGGGAACCACGATCTCCTATGAGCTGGTTCGCCGCAACGCGTCGCTCGGTCCGCCGGAAATCGTGGTGACCGGGACGCGCCGGCACCAGCAGCTCGCCGTGGCCCGGACGCTGGAGTATTTTGGCTTTCGTCTGGAAACCGACATCGAGCCGCTGACCGGACGGATTCCCGACGACCTTCTCGAGCCCGCTGGCGAGGCGCTGATCGGTGCATTGCTGGCCGGCGAAACCGGCCACTCCGACCAGAACCGGATTCGGCGCGGCGCCACCATGCTGCAGGAGTGGTGGCGGCGCTCGGGCGGGACCCTCGAGGCGGCGTCCGAACCGGCGATTCGGGAGGTGCTCCGGACCCAGCTCGGCGGCGCGCGGTCCTGGAAGGAGTTT
>JAYUAL010000356.1:0-3840 GCA_043741355.1 Gemmatimonadales bacterium
CCGAATTTCGTCGAGGTACGAAATTTCCAGATCACCTACGGCCGCATGTTCACGCAGGGGGACGACGGCTCCCACCAGCGCTATGCGTTGCTGGGCTCAGCGGTTCCCACGATGTTCAACGTGAATCCCGCCGGGCTGATCAACCAGACGATTCAGATCCGGGGCCAGCCGTTCGAGGTCATCGGGATCCTGAGCGAAAAGGGCTCCGCCGGCTCGTTCGAGAATCCGGACGAGCGGGTCATCATCCCGCTGAGCACCGCCCGCTACCGGATCTTCGGCAGCGACCGGCTGCGGACGATCGCGGTGCAGGTGCGCGATGGGGTGTCGCTCGACGCGGGCATGGTGGACATCGAAGGGGTGCTCCGTCGGCAGCACAAGATCCGGCCCGGCGGTGACAACGACTTCCAGATCCGGAACCAGAAGGACATCCTGGCCACCCAGCAGGATACCGCGGAAAGCTTCAAGTTCCTTTTGGGCGGCATCGCGCTGGTGTCGCTGGTGGTGGGAGGCATCGGGATCATGAACATCATGCTGGTGTCGGTGACCGAACGAACCCGTGAGATCGGGATCCGGAAGGCGCTGGGCGCGAGCAGGAGCACCGTCATGCTGCAATTCCTGACCGAGGCCCTGGTGCTGTGCCTGCTGGGTGGAGCGCTGGGCGTCGTGTTCGGGGCGGGCGGGGCGATGGTCATGGCGCGGGTGGCCCACTGGAACACCTTCATCGCGCCGGCCTCGGTGGCGCTCGCCTTCGCCTTCAGCGCCGTCGTGGGCCTTACCTTCGGACTCTGGCCTGCCTGGCGCGCCGCGACGCTCAACACCATTGATGCCCTGAGGTACGAGTAGCCCGGTGCCCAAGAGCGTCATCCTCGGTACCGGCCGGGCGATTCCTCCGCGAGTCGTCACCAATGACGACCTTGCCGCGCTCATGGATACCTCCGACGAATGGATTCGGGTCCGGACCGGCATCCAGCAGCGGCACTGGATCAACGAGGGCGATTCGGGAGTCGGGCTGGGCAAGGCCGCGGCCCTCGAGGCGCTCGACATGGCGGGGGAGCCGGCCGGCGCCGTCGACGCTATTCTCTACGCCACCTCGACCCCCGACCACTTCGCTCCGGGTAACGGGGTCTTTCTGCAGCGTGAGCTCGGTCTGGCCACCATTCCCGCCATCGACATCCGGATGCAGTGCGCCGGGTTCATCTTCGCCCTCTCGGTGGCGGACGCGTATGTCCGGACCGGCTCCTTCCGCCGGGTGCTGGTGGTGGGACAGGAGATCCAGTCCACCCGCATGGAGCTCTCCTCGGCGGGCCGCAACACCGCGGTGATCTTTGCCGATGGGGCCGGCGCGGTCCTGCTGGGACCCACCGAAGAGGCGGGTCGGGGCATTGCGGCGTTCGACCTCCACACCCAAGGAGAGAACGCCGAGAAGCTCTGGGCCGAAGGCCCCAGCGCGAAGGTCCGGTTGGAGAAGTGGCCCGAGGAGATCGCGGCGCGCCGCTTCTGGCTTCAGATGGACGGCCGCGAGGTCTACCGACACGCGGTGGTCCGGATGCCGGAGTCGGTCCGGGCGGCTCTCGGGAAGGCCAATGAGCGGGTCGAGGAAATCGCACTCCTGATCCCGCACCAGGCCAACCTCCGGATCTCGGAAGCGGTGCAGAAGGAGCTCGGCCTGGCCGACCATCAGACCTACAACAACATTCAACGCTACGGAAACACGACCGCCGCCACGATCCCCATCGCGCTCGATGAATGCGTCCGGGCGGGCCGATTGAGCCAGGGAAACCTGGTGGTCCTTACGGCGTTCGGATCAGGGTTTGTGTGGGGAAGCTGTGCCCTCCGATGGTAGTTCGGGCGGGTTTGAAACCTCCTGGGGTGGTGTTTCGTAATGAAACACGATAAACTCCTACCAGGAGGCTCTCCATGATTGGGACCCTTTTCGGCATCGCCGCCATTGTCGTCACGGCCGTGGCCGGCGTTTTCTCCTTCGGCTTCGCGCGTGGTTTCGTTCGCCGTCGCCTGCGTTTCGTGGACGCGGTTCGCTCCCCTGTTGTTCCGGTGCTGGCCGCGGTGGTGGCAGGGTTGCTGGTGTTGCCGCTGACCCTGATTCCGCTGGTCAATGTTCTGGTGACCGGCGTGACCGCCGCCGTGGTTGGTTTAGGCGCCGGGCTTGGCACCCGGAGCGGGGTCAAGGCGTTGCAGCGGGGAGACGTGGTGGTGCGGTGACCGGTTACTTTGTTGGATGCCCGCCCTTGCCTGTGTCCGCTGCCACCAGACTCGCGATTCGCAATCCTTCCAGCCCTTCCCCAACGAGGCAGGCGCCCGGGTTTTTCGAGAGATCTGCGCGGTTTGCTGGGCGGAGTGGCTCAAATATCAGCAGCAGCTCATCAACCATTACGCCCTGAATCTGCGGGAGCCCAAGTCCCGGCAGTATCTGCTGGAGCAGATGGAGCAGTTTCTCTTCACCAGCGCGCCCCCAGCCTGAACGAGACGTCGATGGCCGGCCCCGAAGGCTCCAGGTCCTCGGTGAGGCCGACTATCCACTCGGGTCCCCTGCGAAACCTGAAGAATCCCCCCAGATCGAGAGTGAGCTCGCGTGCGTCCAGTTCGGTGGTGCCGGTGTCGTGGTAGAGCGCCGAGTGGTAGATCAGGTTGGTATAGAGGTGCAGCGGGCCGGCTACGCGGGCACGGAGACCCTGGCTCACCATGAGGAAGGTCGTGTGCTGGAACTCCGCGAGGTCGCCATGTGAGGGAGTCACCCCCCCGCCGAGCGTGCCTTCGTAGGTGAACCGCCTGCCGAAGTCGCTCCGGAGTGTCGTGACGGCGTTGATCGAGATGGTGCCCCGGTGAAATCCCTCGGGGCCGGTATTGGTGGGCAGGGTGGCGGATATCACGGTCTGCCAGTGGGTGGAGTGGCGGAACCCGGCCCCCAGGCGGATGTCTCCCAGGTAGGCGCCGGGCCGGCTTCGAACGAGGCGCGGTCCCCCGGGGATACTCAGGCTATCGCCGAATTGGTTCCGGGGTCGGACTTTCCTGGCGCCGGTGGGAAAACCGAACAGATCGTGGTACCAGTCGATAAACCCGTCCAGGAATCCGTTGTACGCCCCGTTCAGGCTGGTCTGTCCCAGCAGGAAGGACCGCTTGCCCAGCTCACGGGTGACGGTCACCTCGGCGCGGAGCAGCTCGGCGTCCAGCAGGTAGGCCGCAGTGGAGGTGGGCGGCGCGGCGTACTCGATCGGGCTGGCGTAGTCGACCAGCGCGGTGACGCGCCACTTGGAACCGGGCGCGACGTAGGGCTGGGTTGCGAGCCCGGTGCGGGAGACGACCATGGGGTTCATCGAGGCGTAGGGCGGCAGGCCTTGCGCGGCCAGGGGCGAGGCGAGCCAACCCGCGCAGGCCAGCGCGGCGAACCGGGATGCGGTGACGAGTGGCATCGCGCTACTTCTGGTACTTCCAGTGCCGGGTCTTGCCCTCCGAAATCCACTCGATCGCCGTCTCGAGACGCCGGGCCCTGGTCTCCGCGGTTTTGGCTTCGAGCAGCCATTCCATGTAGTCCCTTCGGGCGCTGGGGCTGAAGCCTTCCCAGGCCGTTGCGGCGGCCTTGTCGCCCTTGAGCGCACGGGCCAGGTCGGGTGGCGTCGGCAGCGGCTTCTTGGCCGGGCCTTTCATCCGCTGCACCTTGACCCCCGCTTCGTTGAGCTGCATGGCCTTCTTGATGTAGCCGGTCAGCGTCTTCCTGGGGAGCAGATCGGACACCCGGGTGATACGGCCCATGTGTCCCATTGCCTCGTCGTTCCGGTTACCGGCCTTGCCCACCACCAGCGAGCCCTTCCAGAACCCCAAGGC
>JAYUAL010000357.1:0-3831 GCA_043741355.1 Gemmatimonadales bacterium
GCCTTGCCGGGGCGCATCACAGCCGCTCCGCCGGCGCGCCGCTCCTTGAAGGCCGCGACTCTCCTTGCCAGGTCCGCGGACGCCAGCGCCGCGACTTCCTCGAACCTCACGTTCATCGCGAGCACCCAGACCAGGTGCAGCCCCACGATGCCCATCACGATTACGAAGGCTCGCGCCCATGCCTCGGGGGTGGCCGCGTACAGGGGGGCGACCACCAGCTGGAACGGAGCCAGCGCATAGCGCGCCGGTGGCGCGGCCAGCGCTGCGCCCAGAGCGCGGAGGCCGTCGGAAATCTCCAGACTGCCGAATCGGAAGAGAATGGGGGTCACGGCGGCGAGGATCGCCACCGCCGCCGCCGCCGCGAGCACCTTCCCCGCGACCATTGCGACCCGCCGGCGGCCGCTCACCGGCGGAGTCATCACCAGCGCGGCACCCAGACGGTGGAGGCTCAGCATCGAGAAGAAGCCCCAGAGGGTCGCGAAGCGGAGCGGCCAGCTCAGGGTGACGCCCCAGGTTCGGGTGAGGAGGGTCCAGAGCACACAGCTCAGCAACAAGAGGAGCTGGGAGCGCACCACCTTGTAGACAATCAGGGTCCGCCGAGAGACCGGCGCGGGAAAGAGGAGCTGGACCTCGGCCGGCTGGAATGCCAGCGCGCCGGTGACGCCGCCACCCAGCCACCAGGTGAGCACGGTGATCGCGAGCCCGATCCCCCCCACCGTGCCCAGGGTCGGGGTGGGTCCCGCCGGGCCGGTGCCCGAGCGGCCGAATACTCCCCAGAAGTACAGCAGCCCCGCCCCCGCGGCGATTGCGTAGCGCGGTTTCCGAAGCCGGCCGAGCTGCCGGGCCATCCGGTTCCGGGTAGTTCGCGCGATCAGGAAGGCGAGGGCGCCGGCGCTACCGCTCATGCGGTCAGGGAAAGGAAGATGTCCTCAAGGCTCTTGCCCTCGAGGTCCGGCCGCCCGGCGACGATCTCCGGCAGGGTCCCCAGCGCCACGCAGCGGCCTTGCCGGATCACCAGAAGCCTGGTGCAGAGCTCCTCCACCAGATGCAGCAGATGCGAGCTCAAGATGACCGCCGCGCCCTCGCGGGCCCGGTCGGCGATGGTTGCCCGCATCTTCTTGATGCCGGCGGGGTCTAGGCCGGTGAGCGGCTCATCGAGAATGAGCGCCCGGGGGCGGTGCAGCAAGCCGCAGGCGATCGCCAGCTTCTGCTTCATCCCGCGCGAGAGCTCGCCGGGCAGCGAGCGGGCTTTGTCGGTCAGCTCCAGTTCTTCCAGCAGCCGAGGCGCCCGCTCCGCCGCGTCCGCGACACCGTACAGGCGCCCGATGAATTTCAGATGCTCCGCTACCGTGAGGTAGTCGAAGAGCTGCGGCTCGTCGGGCACGAAGGCGAGCTGGGCCTTGGCCTCGGGGCCCTCGGCGCGGAGGTCGTGCCCCGCCACCGCGATCGTGCCCGAGGTGGGATGGATGATGCCGCAAAGACACCGGAGCGTCGTGGTCTTGCCGGCGCCGTTGGGACCGACCAGCCCCAGAACTTCCCCGGCCGGGACCGCGAAGGTGAGCGACTCGACCGCGGAGACGGCACCGTAGGACTTGGACAGCGCGGAGACCTCGATCATGGAAGGGTCGGCTTCCTCAGCCGCTGGAACGGTGCTGGGGGTGGGGGCGGAGTGGGATTCGTGGACCCCTGCGAACAGCCCGCCGCCAGGAAGACGGCGGCGGTATGAGAGAACAAGGGTGATCGCCGGAGTGGCATCGCACGGAATCTACCGTATACTCCCCCCGGGGAGACACCAACGACCGATGCAATCCGCCATTCGATTTCCGAAGCGCCCCGGCGCGTGCCGCATGGCCCTCCTCGCGACTGTGATTCTGACCAGGGGCGCGGGGCACCTTCTGGCCCAATGCCCCGACGGCACGCCGCCACCCTGCGCAGTCGCTAGGCCGGCTGCGACGCCGCGGCGCGTCAACCCGCCCCTCGACGACCGCGCCTGGATCGTCCTTCCCTTCGACAACACCACGAGGGCCCCGGACATCGACTGGCTCCGCGATGCCAGCGTGGAGCTGCTCTATCTCGACCTCTCCCGCTGGAACGACATCCGGGTGGTCGACGCACGGCGGGTGGCGGATTTCATGCGCGAGGTTCCCGCTTCCTCCGGCTCAGCCAAGCTCTCGCTCAACGACGCCCTCGCGTGGCCCGTCGTGCGGGGCCGGGAACCTGGTAATGGGCGATGTGCTGAAACTGGGCAGTCGCGCCAGCGTCACCGCTACGGTGTTCGAGGTGCGCAAGGGAGAGCGGCTGGCGCGGGGAATATTCCGGGTGGCACCGCCGGCCAGAGCCAGGCTCGGCACCCTGGCCCTGTGGTCCAAACCGGACCCCGAATTCAATCCCATTGTCGAGCGCGCCCGGAAGGCCTTGGCGGCGTTCCAGCCAACATGACCACCACTTAACATGATCCGATTTGAGAACGTTTTGCGCCTATACACGTATAGCTAGGTGTTGCCGCGACAACTTGGTGGCCTAGCTCCGGGTCGTTCCGGGTCTTTCCACAGGAGGGGCACGTGGATCCAACGCTCGCCAGTCAGGTCAACAGCATCCGGCTCACGCTTCAGGCCGTCGAGGCGCAGGTCGGCAATGGCAAGATCCAGAAGGGGGCTCTGGACGATCTCAAGAGCGCTGTTGATGAGATCAGGCTCCGCATCTGGGCCATCATGTCGGCCGCGGCCGAAGGAAGCGACGGGCTGGCACTGCAGCGATTCCGGCTCCGCCGCGCGATCGAATTCTGCGACAGCCTCAATCAGGAATTCGAGGGGGGCAGTATGAGCGCCAAACACCGGGAGTGCGTCAATCTCGCGTCGGTGCTGGGCAAGCTCACGACCAGCCTGAAGAAGGCGATCCAGGAAGCGCACTGACCGGTAGGTGGCACCCCGCGAGGTTTTCCGACTGTCAGATCTCCGGTCGGGACGGCTAAGCTCCGTCACCACACCGCGTCTGGATAGCCAGGAATTCGACGGTCCCGGGGCACATGGCTTGCCCTTCAGGGCCACATGTTCCCGAGATGCTTCCCCCGGCTGGCGCTGGCCCTTCTGGCCACCTCAGCCTGTGCGGCTCCTCGCGCGGCCCTGACCCCCGGTGCGATGGAGTCCGATCCGCCGCCCCAGGGTGTCTCGTCCGAGGCCTGGACCCATGCTCTGGCCGCCCACCGGCTGGCCACGCTCGAAGGGAAGACCAGTAGTCCGCTCCTGACCATCATCGACTACACCCGCCCCGCCACTGAGCAGCGTCTCTGGGTCGTGGACCTTGGCACCCGCGAGGTGCTCGAGACGGAATACGTGGCCCACGGGGAGCGCTCCGGCGGCCTCTGGGCCACCCAGTTCTCCAATCGCGACGGTACCCACCAGTCGAGCCTGGGCACCTTTATCACTGCGGCGCCCTACATCGGTGTCCGGGGACTCTCGCTCAGACTTCGCGGACTGGAGCCCGGCATCAACGACAACGCCTGGAGCCGCGGGATCGTCATCCATGGTACCCCCAACGTCAGCGCCATCCGGGCCCGAAAGGGATCGATGGGCCGTACCGAAGGGTGTCCCGCGGTGCCGAAGGAAGCGGCCCGGCGGCTCATCCGTCTGATCGAGAATGGGGTGGTGGTATTTGCGTGGTATCCGGATCCCCGGTTCCTCGAGACGTCGGAGTATGTCGACAAGGGAGCAGTGAGCGGGGAGCGGTAAGCGGAACTCCCCGTCACTGCAGACCCGGGTCGTTGGGGGGTTCGAGGCGACGCAGGCCAGGGTGCGCGGTCTGACGGCCTCGGGAACCCAACCCTCGGGGTCG
>JAYUAL010000358.1:0-3819 GCA_043741355.1 Gemmatimonadales bacterium
AATGGCGAGCTGATCAACATCTTCGTGGCGCAGGGAGAAGATCTGTTCGATCTCTCCCCCGGCGAGAGCTCGGTGGTGCTGGGCAGCGCGCAGCCGCTGGCGGATCAGCCCGAGTTCGCCTCCAACGGCCGGATGCGCGACCTGCTCCACCTCACCGAACGCCGGGACCTGCTTCGGCAGGCGTTCCAGGACCATCATCGGCGGGGTCTCACCATCACGATCGGCACCGAGAACACCGATCCGAAGCTGAGCGACTTCACCCTGGTGACTTCCTCCTACCAGCGCGGCGGGCTCTCCGGAGTGATTGGCGTGCTGGGACCCACCCGGATGCCGTACGACAAGATTATCGGGCTGGTGGAGCATACCAGCCGCATGGTGGAAGGATTAATGGAGTGAGTGATTTCTACACGCTGCTGAGCGTGCATCGCGACGCTACCGAGGACGAGATCAAGCGGGCCTACCGCAAGCTGGCGATGGAATTCCATCCCGACCGGAATCCTTCGCCCGACGCGGAGGCCAAGTTCAAGCAGATCGCCGAAGCGTACGAAGTGCTGATCGACCCCCAGAAGCGCGCCGCCTACGACCGCTACGGTGAGGCCGGCCTCAAGGGCGGCTCCGGCGGATTCCATCACGTGGATCTGGCCGAAGCGCTCAACATCTTCATGCGCGACTTCGGATCGATGGGCGGTTTCGAATCGCTCTTCGGCGGGAGCCGGCCCCAGGCCGATTCACGCCGCGGGCAGGATATCCGGGTGTCGGTCAAGCTCAATCTGCCGGACGTGGCCAGCGGCGCCAAGCGCACGGTCAAGCTCAAAACCATGCTCAAGTGCGAGGGATGCGGGGGCAGCGGCAGCGCCAAGGGCAAGCGGCCCACCGGGTGCTCCACTTGCGGCGGCAGCGGCGAGGTGCGCCGCGCTACCCGGAGCGTGTTCGGCCAGTTCGTCTCGGTGTCGCCCTGTCCCACCTGCGGTGGCGATGGCGTTGTGATCACCGATCCCTGCGAGGTGTGCCGCGGGGACGGGCGGGTGCGCGGGGAGCGCACCGTGCCGGTGGACATCCCGCCCGGGGTCTCGAGCAATAACTACATCACGCTTCGTGGCCAGGGCGCCGCCGGCCCGCGCAATGGTCCGAATGGAGACCTCCTCATCACTATCGAAGTCAAAGACGATGAGCGCTTCGAGCGCCACGGCGACGACCTCTCGCTCGATTTGCCGCTTTCCTTCGGGCAAGCGGCGCTCGGCATCACCGTGTCCGTGCCGACCCCGTACGGCGGTGAGGAGCGGCTCATCGTTCCCTCCGGAGTCCAGTCCGGCACGGTGCTGCGGGTAAAGGGCAAGGGACTGCCGCGGCTCGGACAGAACGGGGCGGGGGATTTGAACGTCCGGGTGCATGTCTGGACTCCGCAGAATCTGACCGCCGAGCAGCGCCGGCTGCTGGAGGAACTGTCGAAGATCGAGGGCGCGCCGCCCAAGGAGGGGAGCAGCTTCTGGTCCCGCCTCAAGGAGGCGCTGGGGGCATGAGCTGGTGCGCGCTCGACGTGCGGAGCCCGCCAGAATCCCGCGATGCGGTGGCCACCTGGCTGGTGTCACGCACCGGGCAGGCGGTCGAGGAGCGCGGCGACGGCACCCTGGTGAGCTTCGCTGCGAGTGAAGGGGATGCCGGCTCGCTCCTGGGAGAGCTTCTCTCGGCGTTCGGAGGGATCGTGACAGGCACCTCGCGTCCGCTTCCCGACGTTGACTGGAGCCGTCGCTGGCGCGAAGGCCTGGGCCCGCGCGCAATCGGCCGGCTCATCGTGACGCCGAGCTGGGCGGTGCCCATGGAGTCCGGGCCCGCCACGGTCATTATGGACCCGGAGACGGCCTTCGGCACCGGCGAGCACGGCTCGACCCGCATCGCGCTCACCCTCCTCGACCGCTATCTCAAACCCGGTAGCCGGGTTCTCGATCTCGGCAGTGGCAGCGGAATCCTCGCCATCGCGGCGGTGAAGCTGGGCGCCGCGCGAGCCACCGGGATCGAGCTCGATCCGGAGGTGGAACCGATCGCGGCCGCGAACGTAGCACGGAACGGAGTCGACGGGCGCGTGAGTTGTCTCACCGGAGACGCCGCCACGCTCGGGCCGCTGCTCGCCCCGGCGGATCTCATTCTCTCCAACATCCTCCGCGCGGTGAATGAGTCCCTGCTCCCGATGATTCTCGGCTGCCTCGATCGCGGAGGCATCGCGATCTTCGCCGGAATGGAGCGGCCGGAGCGTCCCGTGTTTCTCGCCGCCCTCGAGAGCGCCGGTTTCGTCGTGGTCGATGAAGCCGACGACGGAGAGTGGTGGGGCGTCGCCACGCGCGCCGCGTGAACCTCCATTCCGTGCTCCTGGCGCCCGGCTCCATGGTGGCGGAATCGACCGTGTCGCTGGACGAGGAGGAGCGGCATCACCTCCGGGTACGGCGCGCCGCCCCCGGCGAGCGAGTCCGCCTGCTCGACGGCGCCGGCTCGGTCGGCGAGGGCCGGCTGGTCAAGCTTGGCGGAGAGCTCGGGGTGGAGATCGCGAAGGTGCGCGGAGTCCCGATGCCTCCGGGATTCATGCTCATCGTGGGCGCCGGAGACAAAGAACGTTTCGGCTGGCTCGCCGAAAAGGCCGCTGAGCTCGGCGTGACCGTCCTGGCGCCACTCAAGACCGAGCGGACCAGGAGCGTCGCGGCGGGGATTCGCGAAGGACACGTGGCCGCGCTGCAGCGCCGGGCCCGCCAGGCCATCAAACAGTCGGGCGCGGCCTGGGAGCCCATGGTCATCGCACCGGTGGATGTGAGGTTTGCCGGCACCCAGGGAGAGCCGGCGTATCGCTGGCTCGCCGACGCCACCGGCGAACCGCCGCCCCAGCTTCCGCCCGACGTGCCACTGGTTGTGGTCGTCGGCCCGGAGGGCGGCCTGGTGCCTCCGGAACGTGAAGTGTTCCTCGAGGCGGGGTTCAAGCGGGTGCGATTGGCGCCGGATCTGCTTCGTTTCGAAACCGCGGCGCTCGCCGCGGCGGCGGTGGTGGCGAGCCAGCGACCCCGGAGGTCGAATGAGTGATTGCATCTTCTGTCGCATTGTGTCCGGCGAAATACCCGCCAGGGAAGTGGCGCGCACCGCCGATGCGGTGGCGTTTCACGACTTGAGCCCGCAGGCGCCGGTGCACATCCTGGTGGTCCCGACTGCCCATGTGGCCAATGCGGCGGGCACCGACACCGACGAGGGCGAGCGGATCGTAGGCCGAACCGTGCGGCTCGCGGTCCAGGTGGCGCGTCAGCTCGGCGTGAGCGACACCGGCTTCCGTCTGGTAATGAACACCGGACCCGATGGGGGCCAGTCGGTGGCCCATCTCCACGTTCACGTGATGGGCGGCCGGGGAATGAAATGGCCCCCGGGATGAGTGCCCTTGCCCCTCGGGATGCCATTGGCTATGGTGCATCACGTCAAGTACTTAGGTCGTGTACCGATGGGGAGGGGTCGCAGTGATTGAGCCACAACCAAAGGACCATCAGCCGGGATGATGTCCCCTGATGCGGTAGCAGAAGCCAACGGGGTGTCGGCGCATCGGAGCGCCGGCACCCCGTTCCCATTGCCCCCCCAGGCTTCCGCCGCCGCACTCGCCGTCCTGGAATTCAGCAGCGCCCTCGAACTGGTGGCCAGTTTTGCGGCCGGCCCGCTCGGTGCGGACCGGATCCGTGCCCGCCACCCGGTGGACGGAATGGCATGGATCGCGGGAGAGCTCGCGCCCATCGCGGAGTTGCTGGGACTTTTTGCCGAAGGTGGCGGCATCGACGTGGCCCCGGTTCCCCCGCTCGC
>JAYUAL010000359.1:0-3812 GCA_043741355.1 Gemmatimonadales bacterium
GGTCCGGCAGCTCGCGGTGCGGCTCCGCAGTCTCGATGCCCGTCGCTGGGAGCGCGCCGAGCAGGCCGCCGCCTCCCGTCGGGCCGAGCGGGCCCGGAAACGCTGGACCTGGATCTCCCTCGCCGCGGCGGCCTTGCTCCTGGTCGCCGTGGCCACGGCCATTCAGCTGCGCCGGGTTGCCCGCGAGGCCGCCCGGGCCAATCGCGCTGCGGTAACCAGCCAGCGGGTCTCGGGGTTCATGACCGAGCTCTTCCGGCTGGCCGATCCCGGCGAGGCCCGCGGCAACAGCGTCACCGCCCGCGAGGTCCTGGACGAGGGTGCCCGGCGCATCGAGGGCGAGCTCAAGGACCAGCCCGAGGTCCAGGCCACCTTGATGACCTCCATGGGCAACGCCTACCTCGGGCTGGGATTGGCCAAGCTCGCCAAGCCGATGCTGGAGAAGTCCCTGGTGATCCGGAGACGGCTCTTCGGCGCGGAAGCCGCGGAGACCGCGGAAAGCCTGACCGCGATGGGAGAGGCCGAGCTGGTGCTCGGAGAGTACCCCCAGGCGGAAGCGCACTTCTCGGAGGCGGCATCGGCACGGACCCGGCTGTTGGGCACCGAGAACGCCGGCGTCGCCCAGGCGCTCGATGGCGTAGCCCGGGCCAGATGGCGGCGAGGCAGCTACGACAGCGCCGCGGCGGCGGCGCAGAGCGCGATCGATACCTATCGCGCCCTCGGCGGTCACGCGGCGGAGCTCTCTAACGGGCTGTCCCGGCTGGCGGTGATTCGGGTGTCTAGCGGCCGCTACCCCGAGGCCGACTCCTTGCTCCGGGAGGCACTCGGGCAGGCCCGCACGGTATACGGCCCCGAGGATCGCAGGGTCGCGCAGCTGATGAACAACCTGGGCCTGGTGCTTACCGCCGAGAAGAAGTTCACCGAGGCCGAGAGCAACCTGCGAGGCGCGCTCACCATTTTGAAGAAGCTGCTCGGTCCCCGACACCCGCAAGTTGCCACCAGCACCACCGCGCTGGCCACCCTGCTGCAGCAGCAGCACAAATACGCGGAAGGCGAGCCGCTCTTCCGGGAATCGCTGCTGACCTATCAGTCGCTGTTCGGGGATCAACACCCGGAAACCGCCGGCATGATGACCCAGCTGGCGTGGGTGCTCGCGGACCAGGGCAAGTGCGCCGAAGCCGAGGCGCTCACAACCCGATCGCGGGAACTGCTCCAGCATCTGTACCCCAAGGGGCATTGGGGCATCGCCCACACCGAGAGCATCCTTGGTCAGTGCCTCGCCGCGCGCGGCAAGGATAGGGAGGCCGAGCCGCTGTTGATCCGGAGCTACCCGATTCTGCAGAAGACACCGGGCGGAGCGTGGGCGCTCGCCGCACTCACCCGCATCATCAATTTCTACGAGCGCCGCGGGAACAAGGCCAAAGCGGAGGAGTACCGCCGGCTTCTGCCCGCGCGTTAGCCGAGCCCGACCCGCTGGAGCAGTGCGCCGAAGGCCGGATCACCCCGCAACGGATCGAGCGCCGGGCGCGCTCCCAGCCACACCACGTCGGCTGCGCGCTCGTCCACTGCGCGCGTGGCCAGGGCCAGCGCCGCCGCCGGCTCGCCCGACGCGGCCAGGATCTGCGCCTCCAGCAAGGGAGACACGTACCGCCGCACGGCCATGCGCCGGAGCTCCGCCAGCTGGCCGGCGGCCTCCTCGAGCCGCCCCGCTCCCGCCAGTACCCAGCCCAGGACAGCCGTGTTCTCGGGGGTCTCTCCGGCCAGCTGAGCCGCGCGCTCCAGCGCGGCAAGGGCCTCGTCGGTTCGCCCCATGAGGGCCAGCGCCTGCCCGAAGAAATAGTGGACCAGCGCGAAGCTCTCCTGGGTGGCGAGCACCTCCCGCCAGATCCGCGCGGCGCCCTCGTAATCCCGCTGGAAGAACGGCACCAGGCCCAGGCTCAGACTCATCACCGGAGAGAGCGGTTCCTGCGCCCTGGCGCGCTCGAGCTCAGGCCCGGCCTCCTCCCACCGTTTCTGCGGCAGCAGCAGGTTCACGGCAAAGGCCTGCCGCACGCTGCCGGCGGTCGGGTCCGCGGCCAGGGCCCGCCGGTAGGAACTCTCCGCCTCGATCCATTTCCAGTGATAGAGCGCCTGGACGCTGGCCAGCGCCCCGTGGGCCTCCGCCAGCCGGGTATCGTGCTCCAGCGCTGTCCGCGCCGCGTGCTCCGCCCGCGGCATCACCGTCCCGGGCGACTCCGCCCCGTACACACCCAGTGTGATGTACGCCTCGGCGAGCGCCGCGTGGGCCAGGGCAAATCCCGCGTCGGCTTCGATCGCCTGGCCGAGGTACACCAGGCTTTGCTGAAGCCCGCTCTCGGTCCGCGCGTTCCAGCAGTGCCGGCCGCGGAGGTACAGCTCGTACGCGCGCGGGCTGGCGGCGCGCGCCGCCGGCAAGGCGGGGGAGCGTCCCAAGAACGTCAGCTTCAGCGTGGCCAGGATCGATCCGGCGATCTCGTCCTGGATCGCGAACGCGTCGCCCATCGGCCGCTCGAACCGCTCCGACCAGAGTTGCAATCCGTCCTTCACGTCGGTGAGCTGGGTCGTGATGCGCAGCCGCTGGCCGGCCCGGCGCACGCTGCCCTCCAGCACCAGCTCCACCCCCAGCTTCCTGCCGATGGCCCGGACGTCCTCCACCGCGCCCTTGAAGGCAAAGGCCGAGGTTCGGCCCACCACCCGGAGTCCGGCCAACTTGTTGAGGGTGTGGATCAGCTCCTCGGTGAGGCCGTCGCTCAGAAATTCGGTGTCGGTTTCCTCGCTGAAATTCGCGAACGGCAGGACCACCAGCGAGCGGCTCTTCGACGCCAGCGGAGCCGCGGCGGGGCCGCCCGTGACTTCCATCGCCTCGGCGAAAGCCTTGGCCGACGGGAACCGGTCGGCCGGATCCTTCGCCAGGGCCCGGTTGAGCGCCTCGTCGATCGTCGCGGGCACCATGATCTCGCGGGTAGAGAGGGTGGGCACTGGATCGAAAGAGAGGCGGGCCATGATGGCCATCGCCGTGTTCCCCCTGAACGGGGGAGCTCCGCTCAACATCTCGAACACCATGCACGCCAGGCTGTACTGGTCGCTCCGCCCGTCGAGGGTCGTGTCCCCGAACACCTGTTCGGGGCTCATGTAGGTCGGCGTCCCCACGATGATGCCGGTGCCGGTGATCTGCTCGGCCCCGGTCCCCGTCATGGCGCGTGCGATGCCGAAGTCGGCGATCAGCGCATGATCGGCCAGGAGGAGCACGTTCTCCGGCTTGACGTCGCGATGGATTACTCCCCGGCTGTGAGCAAAATCGAGGGCGTCGGCCAGCTGCGACGTGATCCGCAGCACCTCCGGGAGCGACAGCCGGCTGGCCCGTTCCAGCCGGCCCCGGAGGGTCTCCTCCTCGACATACGGCATCACGTAGTAGAGCAACCCGTCGGCGTCGCCGGAGTCGTAGAGCGGCAGGATGTGAGGGTGATGCAGGCGCGCCGCGATCTCGATCTCCTGGAGGAACCGCTCCCGGCCGATCGCGGCGCCGATATCGGGCCGCAGCAGCTTGAGCGCCACCGGGCGGCCGTGCTTGAGATCGCGGGCCAGGAATACGTCCGCCATGCCGCCCCCGCCGACCCGGCGCTCGACGGCGTAGCGCCCCGCAAGGGCTGTGGTGAGGCGCTCCTGAAATTCATTCACGGGGTCGGACCGGCGGTGGGCACGGCGGCAAAGGTATCGTTACCTTCCCCGGTGGCAAAGTGCCCGGCAAAACAGCCCGCGGGGCGTAGCTCAGTCCGGTAGAGCGCCTGCTTTGGGAG
>JAYUAL010000360.1:0-8799 GCA_043741355.1 Gemmatimonadales bacterium
AACCCCGCCTCGATCGCCGCCATCGCGGTGGGATTCGCCACCTACGTGGGCTTCTTCCTGCCTCTCTCGGGCGTCGCCATCAAAGTGGTGGCGATCGGGTCGATCCTTCTGCTCACCCTGATCAACTGCTTCGGTCTCAAGGTCGGCGCGGTCACCCAGAACGTTGTCACCCTCATCAAGATCGCGGCGGTCATCGCCCTGATCGCCCTCTGCCTCCTGCTGCCCGGGGGAACCGTTCAGAATTTTCAGCCGCTCTGGCCCACCGAGCCGGCCACGTCGCTCATCGGCCCGTTCGGTGTCGCCATGATCGCGGTGTTGTGGGGCTACGATGGGTGGATCGAGATCACCTATGTCGGCAGCGAGATGAAGAATCCGGCGCGCGACATGCCCCGCTCGATCCTGCTGTCCACGCTGCTCGTGAGCGTGCTCTACGTCGGGGTGAGCCTCGCGATCCTGTACGTGCTGGGACGGGAGGGCGCGGCGAAGTCTCCGCTGGTGGCTGCCGACGCGATGCGCGTGGTACTGGGCACCGGAGGCGCCGCCTTCATCACCGTGGCGGTGCTGGTCTCCACCCTGGGCTCCAACCACGGCATCGTGTTCACGGCGGCCCGGATTCCCTGGGCCATGGCCCGGGAGGGGCAATTCTTCTCCTTTGCCTCGAAACTGCATCCCAGGTACGCCACTCCCAATACTTCGCTCATCGCGCAGGGCATATGGTCGTCCCTTCTGGTGTTGCTGGGCACCTACAACGACCTGATCACCTGCATGATCTTCGTGTCGTTCCTCTTCTATTCACTCTCCTGCATCGCGGTCATCGTACTGCGGCGGCGGGAACCCGGCATGGCGCGGCCTTACCGCGCCTGGGGCTATCCGGTTACGCCGGTGGTCTTCATCCTGTTCTCGGCCTATCTGATCGTGAACTCGATTATCGCCCAGCCCAAGTTCTCCCTGATCGGCGCGGGCCTGCTCGTGGCCGGGCTGCCGTTCTACTGGTATTTCATGAGAAACGCTAAGACGCTCGGACGCTAGGAGGCTACCGGCTCGGTCTCCGGTCCCTGCTCACCGCTCACCGCTTCCCGAGGTCCCATGTCCGACACCGCTCCGCAGTCCTACGCCCAGCATGCCCGCTACGTGCCGGCATTCCATTTCTTCGTTCTGCCGGTGCTGCTGATCAATGTGATCGTGCAGATCGTCGCCGCGGTACGCGCCCCGGGGGCGGCGAGTGCCTGGGGGGTGGTGGTCGCCCTGGCGCTGGGAACGGCAGCGGTCTTTTTGCGGATGATGGCCCTGACCGTGCAGGACCGGGTGATCCGGCTCGAGGAAACCCTGCGCCTCACGCGCCTCATGCCCAGCCGAGCCGCCGACATCGCCCGGCTCACCCGTGACCACCTGGTGGCGCTGCGGTTTGCCGGCGATGCCGAGGTTCCCAGTCTGGTTGACCGCATTCTGGCTGGGGAGATCGGCACCCGCAAAGACATCAAGGCGGCCGTGAAAGCCTGGCACCCCGACTACCTGCGGGCCTGATTCATTTGAGCTTTTCCAGCGCGGTCCTGACCCCCTGACTCCTCGGGAATCGCCGGGCCAGCGCGGTCAGGAGCGAGCGAGCGCTGTCGGTCTGGCCCGCCGCCTCCAGTGCCTGCGCCATCAGAATTCCGTGCCGGGGTGCGAACCGGGGATCATCGGCGGGGACCTGCATCCGCGCCAGGTCGTTGAGCGCTCCCTGGGGATCGTGGCGGTCCCGAAGCCGGGACTCGATGGCCAGAAGGCGCACCCCCGGATCGTCGGGTAGCGCGCGAAGCAACTCGTCGGTCAACCGGGCTGCGTCCTCGGCGCGTCCGGAATCGCGGGCCAGTCGGGCCTCCTGGTAGAGTCCCGCCACCAGCAGTCGCTTCACGTCCTCGGGGGCACCGGAGCGGATGCCCACACCGCCGGCGTAGCTGTACACCAGCTTCCCGCCTTCCTCGCCCGCCTCATAGACGCTCTCCGCGGCCGCAATCCCTACCAGGGCCGATGCTCCGCGCATCACCTTGCCCGCGCCGCGGGTGGCCAGGACCAGCCCGAAGAGCTCGAGCACCCCCACGGCCAGCAGAAAGTTCCTGGCGCGTTTCCCCCATTCTTCGTGCTCCTGAACCGCCTCTCGCGCCCCGGGAACCCGCTCCACCGGGCCGTGGGCGTCCAGACCGGATTTCTGGGCCAGCACGCCCGCTGCTGCGGCCAGAATGAGCAACGTCGCCGCGGCGGGATTGAGCCAAGTACCCTTTCCCAGCAGGGAAATCACCCGGAGGATGACGCCGAGAAGACCCAGCGCGATGACGAAATGGACGACTTGGGGGTGCAGCGTCGCCAGGTCGGGCATCGGCCGGATTCCGCAGAAGTGAGGGATTTGGCGGGAGGCAAGTTACCTTGCGCCAGGGGGACTGTTAAGACCCCCGGGAATTCCCGCCGAAGGGAGCATCTTGACCAAACCGCCCCGAAAGCGTTGATTGGTGGCGGGTTGGGGCGCGCACTGCCCCTCCGGCATCCCTGACATAGCGCGCCGAGCGCGTTCCACCTGAGCCTTCGCACCCATTCGTTCAAAGGGAGTGACGCATGAGAGTCCTACGTCCCATCTTCGCCGCTGGTCTCCTCGGCCTTCTCGCGAGCCCCGCCCTCGCGCAGGGGAGGTACGCCACCGTCGATGTGCGTGCCGGGTACACCTTTCTCAGCGGCGTCGCCGGGGACTCGCTCAAAGGGCAGACCTCGTTCGGCGGCGGGGCGTACATCGCCCTCGGCGACCGTCTCCACCTCGGTCTGTCCGCCGACTGGGCCCATCACAGCCAGAAGCTGGCCACTGGCCTGATCGTCGGCGGGCCGAACGACCTGCAATGGAACGTGCTGCACACCTTCCTGAAGGTGAGCTTCGATCTTGTCCATAGCGACAAGGTGACCTTCGCGATCAATGCGGGTCCCGGTCTTATGGTCTTTTCGCCCAATCAACAACTCAGAGACACCCGGGGCCTGAAGTCCGACGCGCACTTCGCGGTCAATGGCGGGGCCACGGTTACCTACTGGTTCGCGGATCGCATCGGCGTCATCGGCAGCTTCCAGGCGGACATCGCGATGAAGAAGACCAAGGGCCAGATCTTCAAGACCGGCTCCGCGATGATGTTTCCGATCACCGGTGGGTTCGCGTTCAAAATCTGAGCTGAGCACGGCCTCTGATCGGGCAAGGCCCCGCCGGCAGCTTCCGGCGGGGCCTTGCCGCGCCTAATAGCCCCGCGCCGGATCGACCGCGAGGGCGGGGCGTCGGCCCGCCTCCACTGCCTCGAGGGACGAGAGAAACCCGTCTCCGGCGCCGGGAATAGTGGTGAGCCCCGAGATGTGGGGAGAGACGGTTACCTCCGGTCGGTCCCAAAGCGGCGACTCTGGGGGCAGCGGCTCGGTCTCGAACACATCCAGCGCCGCGCCCCGGAGCCAGCCCCGATCCAGGGCCTCTGGCAGGAGTGTTTCCTGGACCAGCGGTCCCCGGCCCACATTGATCAAGTAGGCGCCATCACAGAGCGACAGCCGGGTTCGGTCGAGCAAGTGATGAGTGTCCTCCGTCAGGGGACAAGCCAGCACCAGCCAACGGATCCCCGCCACCGCTTCGGCGAAGTCCGCGATCGGGTGGACCCGCCCGAACGGCTCCCGGGGAGCGCCGCTCCGCGAGACGCCTTCAACGGTGCAGGCGGCCCCAAGGAACGCGTGGGCGATACCCCGGCCCACCACGCCGGTCCCCACCACGAGCACCCGGGTATCCCGGATCTGATCCGGATGCTTCGGCTTCCAGCTTCTAGCCCGCTGCTCCGCCTCGAGGTGCCGGAGCCGCTGAGTCACGGCCAGGGCCCGCGACAGACAGTACTCCCCGATCTGGGGGCCGAAGTCTTCCGGAGTCCGGGTGAGCAAGGTGTCCGGCCCCAGGCCGGTTCGGAACGCGAACGCGTCCACTCCGGCCCCGATGCAATGGATCCAGCGAAGGGCACGCCAGGGGCCCGAGCGAGGCGGATGGAACCCCACCAGGACCTCGGCCCATTCAACGTCGTCGGCGGTGATCTCCGTCGCCCCCCGAGCCCGGATGCTGAGGTCGGGGCGGCGGGCCAGGAGGTATTCCCCCAGGCCTTCATAGAGGGTATCGGACACCAGGATACGTCTGGGATGCCACGGCGGGAGGGTCATGGTGGCTGAAAATACTCGCCATTCGTCACTACAGGGTACCGGCCCGTTGAGTGCCACTACGAATCGTATGCAGCCAGTGAGGTGTTCATGTCTTTCGCGCTGTACGTCATCGGCTTTCTGATCGTGATCGGCGGGGTCGCCTGGGGCATGGCCACCGCCGGGATCTCGACACTCTATATCGCCATCACCTGTGTAATTCTGCTCGGCCTCGGAATTCTGACGGGCGTGAGCAAGACCCGCTCGAAGGATCCGCCCACGACCTAGCGCTTCCCTTAGACACGGCAGTTTTCGCGAACCAGCCGCCGCCGCCATACGGCGTGCGGCTGGCCGCGCCCCGCCGGTCAGCCCACCGGCTGCCGGTGGCCGTCGATCCACGACGCGAGCGGCACCAGCAGCACGGACACCAGCGCAACGATCGATACCAGCCGCTCCGCCCCCATCGGCGGCGGCGGCCCCGCAGCGCTCACGGCGAAGAATATGGCCAATAGCGCCAGGTAGGCCCACGGTCCGATTCTCCCGATCGGTCCGGTGGCGCGGGTGGCGGAAAAGTAGAGCCACCCGCCGCCGACCAGCATGAGGGATTCCACCAGGACCGTGGCGCCGACCGAGCTTCCCAGCCCGAGCCCCAGGCGGGGGCCGCGGGGCGGCCAGAGCGGCAGGTCGGGAAGATGAGTGACCCAGTCCAGCACCCAGTGGCTCACCACCAGGGCAGCCAGGATTCCGGCGGTGCGGATGCTTCCTCCGCGGAAGCGCCAGAGCGCCCCCAGCAGCAGGCCCCAGACAATCGACATGGCCAGGCTGTGCGACCAGGGATAGCTGATGAATTCCAGCCGGGTAAAGGGCCCTCCCTCAGGGAGAATCCGGTACTGCTCCACGCCGAGCAGACTGAACACCGGCCAGAGTACATCGAGGAGGAGGGGCGCCAGGAGCAGCCCGCCGAGCGGCGCTTCCTTGGCCCAGCGCTTGGCGGCAAATCCGACCGCGAAATGTCCGATGAACATGTCCCAAGTTTGGCACCCGCCCCCGGGAGTGGCAAGCCGGATCGCCCGCTCTGGACGCGCCCGCGCGCCATCCAGTAGGTTCCGGGCACCACCGTACCGACTTACCGACTTACCGTCCATAGCGAGGTCCTGATGCGATTCCGCCGCTTGGCGCTGGTGCCGGCGATGCTCACCCTGTCGTTCGCCCTTCCGTTGGCCGCCCAGGGGTTTGACTCCTCGCTGTTCAAGGGGATGAACTGGCGCAACATCGGCCCCAATCGGGGTGGGCGGTCCACCGCGGTCACCGGTATCCCCAGCCGGCCCAATGAGTACTACTTCGGCGCGGTGGGGGGCGGGCTCTGGAAGACGACTGACGGGGGCACCTCATGGCGCCCCGTGACCGACGGGCAGATCAGGAGCTCCTCGGTCGGGGCGGTGGGGGCCAGCGAATCGAATCCGGACGTGGTCTACATCGGAATGGGCGAGACCGAGTTCCGCGGCAACATCATGCAGGGAGACGGGGTCTACCGGAGTGCCGACGCGGGCAAGACCTGGAAACGCGCGGGGCTCGACCAGGTGCAGGCCATCTCGCGGGTTAGGGTGGACCGGACGAATCCCGATCTTGTGTTCGTGGCCGCGTTCGGCAAACCCTATGCGCCCAGCGCCGAGCGCGGTGTGTACCGGTCGAGGGACGGCGGCACGACCTGGGAACGAGTCTTGTTCCGGAATGATTCGACGGCGGCCGTGGACCTGACCATCGACCGGAACAACGGCAATGTTCTCTACGCCGCGCTCTGGCAGGCGTACCGGACGCCCTGGACCATGTCGAGCGGCGGTGCCGGCAGCGGCCTGTTCAAGTCCACCGACGGGGGTGACAGCTGGACCGAGCTGACCCGGAATCCCGGTATGCCCAAGGGCCTCATCGGGAAAATCGGCGTGGCGGTGTCGGGTGCGGTGCCGGGCCGGGTATGGGCGATTGTGGAAAACGACGACGGTGGCGTCTTCCGCTCGGACGACGGCGGCGCCACCTGGAAGCGGACCAACGCCGACCGCAAGCTCCGGCAGCGGGCCTTCTATTACTCGCGCATCTACGCCGATCCGAAGGACAAGGACAAGGTATACGTCCTCAACACTACGATGTTCCGCTCCGACGACGGAGGCGTGACCTTCAACGGGGTCCCGGACCCTCACGGGGACAATCATGACCTCTGGATCGACCCGAACGACACCCAGCGCCTCGCCAACTCCAACGATGGCGGCGGCACCGTGAGCCTGAACGGCGGGCGCACCTGGACCTCCATCATGTACCCCACCGCGCAGGCATATCGCGTGGCGACCACCAAGGACGTTCCCTACCACGTCTGCGGGTCCCAGCAGGACAACAGCACCTTCTGCGTCGCCAGCTCGGGAGCGGTTCCCTGGACCCAGCTATACAATTCGACCGCCGACTTCTTCTACCACGTTTCCGGCGGGGAGAGCGGGTACATCGCCCCCGACCCGCGCAATCCCGACATCTTCTTCGCCGGGAGTCAGGGTGCGCTGCTGACGCGCTACGATCGCAGCAATGGCGAGGGCCGGGACGTGCAGGTGTACCCCCGGTTCTTCTCCGGCGAGCCGGCCAGCGCGCTGCCCGAGCGGTGGCAATGGACCTTCCCCATCGTCTTCTCGCCGGTCGATCCCAACGTGCTCATTGCCAGCTCCCAGCATCTGTTCAAGACGACCAACGAGGGCCAGAGCTGGGAACGGATCAGTCCCGACCTCACCCGCGCCGATCCCAAGACGCTTGGCCTCTCGGGCGGGCCGATCACCCACGACATGAATGGTCCCGAGATCTACGGTACGATCTTCACGGTGGCACCGTCGTTTCAGGACCTCAACACTATCTGGACCGGCTCGGACGACGGGGTAGCCAGCATCACCCGGGATGGGGGCACGACCTGGTCGAGCATCACGCCGCCGGATCTCCCCGGGTTCAGCCGCATCTCGCTGATCGAGGCGGGGCGGTTCGACGTCTGCACCGCCTACCTGGCCGCCAAGCGCTACCAGCTCGACGACCGGACACCCTACATCTTCCGCACCCGCGACTGCGGCAGGAACTGGCAGAAAATCATCAGCGGCATCCGCGCCGACGACTACGTCCACGCGGTGAGGGAGGATCCCAAGCGTAGGGGCCTGCTCTACGCCGGTACCGAGCACGGGATCTACGCCTCCTGGGACGATGGCGACCACTGGCAGTCGCTGTCGCTGAACCTGCCCGACGTCCAGGTGCCCGATCTGGTGGTGGAAGAGAACGATCTGGTCATCGCCACGCACGGGCGCTCGATGTGGCTGCTCGAAGGCCTCACTGCCATTCGCGGAATGACCGCCGAAGTGGCGGGCGCCGACGTCTACCTCTTCGAGCCCAAGCCCGCGGTCCGGCCGCTCTCGGGGGCGCGCTTCGACTACATCCTCAAGAAGGCCGCCGACACGCTGACCATCGAGGTTCAGGACGCGCGGGGGCAGACCATACGCACCTGGGTCGGCGCGCCAACCGACACCGTGCGGATCCGGGCCGACTCGGTGCGCTTGAGCCGAATGGGATGCGACGTGCGCCCCTTCCGCGAGCGGATGCCGCCGCGGGAGGCGGGGCTCAACAGCTATTGGTGGGATCTTCGCTATCCCGGCTCGGTCACGTTCGACTGCCGGATCTTCTGGGGTGCCTGGGGCGACGGCGGTCCCACCGTGCCGCCCGGTCAGTACCAGGTGCGGCTCACCATCGGCGGGAAGACCCTCACCCGGCAGTTCGAGGTGCGGCGTGACCCCCGCCTCAAGCGGACCACCGATGCCGACCTGGCCGCCCAGTTCGCCTTGGCGCGACAGATTCAGGAGAAGGAGAACCTCGGAAACGGCGCGGTGGTTACCCTCCGGAGACTGCGGGACGCAATCGACGACCGCGTGGCCCGGGCGCCGGAGGTCGCCCGCCAGGCCGAGCTGTTCAAGGCAAAACTGACCGCGCTGGAGGAGGAGCTCTATCAGACCCGGAGCCGGTCGGACCAGGATCTGCTCAATTTTCCGATCCGGCTCACCAACCGCATCGCGGCGCTGCGCAGCAGCGTCGAGGGCGGCGATGCCCGCCCCACTGATGCCTCGGCCGTGGTGTTCCGGGAGCTCTCGGCTGAGCTGGACCAGAAGCTGACCCGGCTTCAGAGCCTGCTGACCGTCGACCTCGCCGCCTTCAACCGCGCGCTGGCCGGCCGGAACGTCGCCACCATTCCGCCGGTCGCTCCATGACGGCCGCCCGGCCGGTCCTCGCGGAGGACCATCCGGTCGAGAAGAAGGAAATCTTTGGATGGGCGATGTTCGACTTCGCGAATTCGAGCTACACCACCGTGGTCATCACGGTGGTGTACTCGGCGTTCTTCGTGCGGTACATCGTTCCACCCGGCTCGGCCATCCGGGATTCCTACTGGTCCATCGCCATCATCCTTTCCACTCTGCTCGCCCTGGTGTTCTCGCCGCTGGTGGGAGCCATCTGTGATCTGAGCGGGAGGAAGAAGACCTACCTGCTCGGGGCGACGCTGCTCTGCGCGGTGTCCACGGCGGCGCTGGCGCTGGTGGGCCCCGGTGGGGTGGGGCCCGCCATCGC
>JAYUAL010000361.1:0-3773 GCA_043741355.1 Gemmatimonadales bacterium
CGGGCCTCCTGGCTGATCACCCGGGAAGTGGTCGAGCAGAGCGACCACCTGATCGACCTCCACGGCGGTGATCTCGACGAGAATCTCCGTCCGTACAGCTACTGGACCGTGACCGGCCACGCGGCCCAGGATTCGATTTCACGGGCCATGGTGGTGGCATTCGGGCTGGACCACGTCATCATCTCCAGCGATCGGCCCAAGGATCCCGCGGCATCGCGCTATCTGGAGAACACCGCCAGCACGCGCGGCAAGCCCTCGATCACGGCCGAAGCGGGATATGCCGGCACGGTGACGCCAGCCGATGTGGACGCCCTGGTAAACGGCTCGCTCAATGTCATGGGCTATCTGCGCATGATCGACCGGCCGCCCCAGCGCAAGAAGAACTTCCTCTGGTTCGAGCGGGTGGTGACGGTGGCCAGCGATTCCGCCGGGATATTCTTTCCTCTGGTCGATCGCGACACCTGGGTCACCGCGGGTACGAAGCTGGGATACGTCACCGACTATCTGGGGCGGAGATTATCAGACGCGGTGGCGCCGGAGGCCGGGCTGGTGCTGTACATCAACGCGGTACCGACGATGCTCAAGGGCGGGACGGTGGCGAACATCGGGATTCAAAGACGCTAAGAGGCTAGGTTGACGCGTTTTTTTCGCGGCCTCTTCCCGCCAGCCTCAGCCGCCATCACGATGCTCCCGGGTGTGGGGGGCCGCCCGCAGCACCGCAGCCCTCAGTTTACCGTGACGCGAAACGAGCCGGTTTCCACTGTTCCATGGCGCCTGACCTGGACCCAGATCCGGTACGCGCCGGGCCGGGGAAAGGCGTAGGGAAAGGCCGCGCGCCCTTCCAGCATGGGCACCTGCTCGGCGTGGGGATTGAGGGCGCCGGATTCGGTCAGACGCCGTCCCAAGGTCCCCCAAGCACTATCCGAAGGTTGCCGTTCCTGTAGGGCGACCTGCGCCGCGCCGGAGATCGTACCCATGGGATGAAGGTGGATGTACACCGTGCCGTCCTCGCGCATGACCACGGCGTGGCCGCTCATGCCGAGGTAGTGCTCCACCATGCCGATGGAGCCGTCGGCCTCCCGCACCACGAAGCTGAGTCCCGCATCGGCCCCCGCCTTGAGCGTTGCGGGCCGGTGATCCCACACCAGCATGGCACCGCCCGCGAGCGGCGCGGCGCTATCCACCGGCGCGCCGATGAACCAGGCGTCGTCGGGATCGAGCGCCGGCACCGCGCCCGGCGGAGGCAGATCCGCTTCGGCTACCAGGGTCCGGGCGAATCCGCTCTCGTGAGTGACGTCGGCAAAGAACCGGTAGTGGCCCGCCGGCAACGGCGGAAGCGGTGACTCGAAGCTCGACGAATCGGTGGAGACGGGGTGCAGGTGGGCGAAGGCGCCGGCATCGTCCGCGCGAATCACGAACAGGTGCATCAGCTTACCGTGATCGGGAATCAGCGGCGACGCCGCGCGGTCGCGCCAGCTCCGGCCCTGCCATACCGAGTCGGCGATCGTGAACCGGATCCGCGAGGCTCCGCCGGTCGTCACGACCTGGGCCGCAGCGGCCCAGCGGCGGTCGAGGCTCCGCCGGTAGCCCCGGTCCACTGCGTCCCACCACTTCTTGCCGCCGCCGAGCAGCAGAACCAGCAGCAGCCCGCCCACGATCATCGCGATGCGGCCCCGGGTCCGCATGCGCCGGTCCGGCAACTCGCCCGGCGGCAGCACGCTCTCCCGTGCCGCAGCGCCGATGATGGTCACGGCACCGGCGAGAAGGATCAGACCGAGGCCGCCGAGTACCCATCCGAACGTGTGGTCCATCGAGAGGACCCGGGTCGCCACGGCGGAGACGGGAACGATCGCCGTGCCGGTGCCCCGCCCTCCCGCCACGGTGACCCGGACGCTGTAGGAGCCGGTCGCCATGATCCAGACGGGAACCGTCCAGGCCCCCGGCTGGCCCGGGACGGCACGCGCAGTATCGGGGGGAGGTACCCCGCGCGGGCCGGCGTTGTAGGAAGCCGGGCTTGCGGTGACGGCGCGGATGTCGTTGCCGGTGGTCTTGATAATCACGTCGGCGAGCCCGGGGATGACTCCCGGCGCCCGCACCACCACTGTCACCGGGTAGGGGCCGGCGTTGCCGGCGAACCAGGTATCGGGGGAGCCGACGTGGGCGGACAACGTCAGGATGAGCGCGGCGGCAATCCCCGCGGCCCTCACCGTCCTCACCGACCTCACTGACCTCACGGACTACCGCTTCACCTTCCGCATCCAGCTCCCCAGGGCCAGTCCCACGCGGGCAGACAGGGCCGCGATCAGGGCCGCAAGCATTAGCATCTTGGCAAACCCCGAGGGTGCCAAATGCTCCCGGCCGCCCCTCAGATTTTGCCAGTACTCGTATTGCCAGGCGCCCGGTCGGATGGAAAAGTCCCATTGGTCGGCCAGGAAAACCGGGTTGCGGGCCGCGGGGGAGAGGAGAAACGCCGACAGCGGCCAGCTTACCGCCAGCAGCGCCAGGACGAAGCCCGCGCCCAGTAGCAGCGAAAGCCGCCAGTCCCGGCCGTTTCCGAGCTTCCGCTGGATGCCGTCGAAAAGCAGCGCCGGCGCGATCAGCGCGATCGGGAACGGCGCCGCCACGAGATGGGTGATCGGATTGTTGATCGGAGCAAGCATCGGAGTCGCGGGGACTTGTTGCAGCACCCACGAGAGGGTCAGGCTGGCCAGCATGAAGATCGCTGCAGTGACGGTGGCGGGCCGGCGCAGGCGGCCGGCGCGCGCCGCCGCGGCCAGCACGAACGGAAAGACGCCGGCCGCGACCAGGTAGAACCCTTCACCCCGCCAGAGATTGGGGAACCCGGTGTACTCCATCGTGATGGTGACGACCATCAGGAGGAGAATCGCCGAGGCAAGCGCGAACACCACCGCGAAACGGTGATGCCGCTCCGCGGTCCGGTTCTGCTCGGCCAGCGTCATGAGCCAGGCGCCGACGATAATCGCCGTCATGCCGGCGCCGAGCAGCATGTGCGGCGGGCTCACGATCTTGACGTCGAGTCCGTAGGCGTTGTGCCACCAGTTGTCGAAGGGCGCCGACACCAGCATCGCCAGGCTTCCCCAAACCGCGACCCAGGCGCCGAGCGGACCGTGGAAGCCCCAGAATCGAACCATGCTGCCGCGCTCGACCTCCGTCCCCCGGAAGCTGCTCTTCAGAATCAGCCAGCCGCAGCCCACTCCCACGATGAGGGCGGCGACGTACTCGACCATGTGGGGCGGAGTCCAGAAGGTGTCCCGCCCGACGCTGCGGTGCCAGGCGATGTCCCAGATCAACCCGATGGCAATGAGCGCGGCGGCGACGAGGACGGCTACGGCGGTGCGGGCGACGGAGCGCATGCCGCGAAGCCTAGGCCGCTCTTACGGGGCCAGCAAGTCCTCGCTAGCTTCGAGCTGTGGCCCCCCCCTCGACCACCGCTCCCTGGCCCGCGTTCCGCGCCTTCGCCCAGTGTTTCATCCCGGAAACCGCCCTCGCCACCGAGCCGGAGTGGCGGGAGGTCGAGGCCGTGGTGCGAAACGCGCTGGCGGCGCGCCCGCCCAGGGTCCGGCGCCAGATCTTTCTCTTCGTCCGTCTCATCCTGCTCGCGGCCAGGGCCCGCCATCGCCACGGCTTCGCTGCGCTCGACCGTGCCCGCGCCACCGCCCTGCTCGAAGGATTGGCCGCCTCGCGAATGCTGCTCCTCCGCCGCGGCGTCTGGGGGCTCCGCACGCTCGTAATGATGGGCTGGTACACCAACC
>JAYUAL010000362.1:0-3752 GCA_043741355.1 Gemmatimonadales bacterium
CACCGACACGGTTTCAAGGCCCGCTGGGTTCATCCCGCGGGCCCTTGTTTTAAGGACACATCTCGCAGCGCCTCACGTGCACCGACAGGGGTTTCGACATTTCCGGCATCGATCTCGCCGTAATCATTCTGTACATCGTGCTCACTCTCGGGGTCGGCCTCTGGGTCACGCGATCCCAGCGCACTGCGGGCGACTATTTCCTCGGCGCGCGCGATCTGCCGGCGTGGGCCGTTCTGCTCTCCGTCGTCGCTACCGAGACATCCGCGCTCACCGTCATCTCCATCCCTGGCGTCGGGGCCCGGGGCGACCTCACCTTTCTCCAGCTTCCCCTCGGCTACCTGATCGGGCGACTCTTTGTGGCCCGCTGGCTCCTGCCCGGCTACTTCAAGGGCGAGCAGGAAACCGCCTACGCCAGGCTGGAAACCCGGTTCGGACCGACTACCCGACGGTGGCTCTCGACCTGCTTCCTGATCACCCGGTTCATGGGAGACGCGGTGCGGGTCTTTGCCGGATCGATCCCGCTGGCGCTGGTTACCGGGTGGAGCGTACCCGGTGCCATCATCGCCATGGGAATTGTGACCCTCATCTACACTTACCTGGGTGGACTCAAGGCGGTGGTCTGGGCCGACGTGATTCAGCTCTGCGTCTACGTCGCGGGCGGGATCGGCGCGCTGATCATCGCGATGAATCTGGCCGGGGGCCCGGCGGCGATGCTCTCGCTCGCCGGCCAGGCGGGCAAGCTCAAGGTGATCAACTCCGCGATCAACTTCACCACCACCTACACCCTCCTGGGCGGGCTGCTGGGCGGCGCGCTCCTCTCGGCGGCATCCCACGGGACCGATCACCTCATCGTGCAGCGTCTGCTGGCCACCCGTTCGCTCAAAGATGCCCAGCGCGCCTTGATCGGGTCCGGCGTCGTGGTGATTCTGCTGTTCACGCTCTTCCTGATGGTGGGAGTGGCAATCTGGGCCGCGGGGTTCGCCCCGGCCTCCCGCCCTGGAGACCAGGTGTTCCCCCGATTTATCGTGGACCATTTGCCCGCCGGCCTGGCGGGGCTGGTGATCGCCGGCATCCTCGCCGCCGCGATGGGCACCCACAGCTCGGCGATCAACGCGATGGCTTCTTCCCTGACCCATGATCTCTACGCCAACATCACCGGGCGGCGTGATCCGGCCCACTTGCTTCGGATGGGCAAGCTCTTCTCCGCTGTGTGGGGCATCGGGCTGGTGCTCGGGGCGCTGGGATTCCATCTCTACGCCAGCGGCACCGACACCCCGGTGGTGGTGCTGGCGCTTTCCATCGCCTCGGTCACCTACGGCGCGCTGCTGGGCACCTACATCCTGGCGGGGCGCTGGCCCCGGGCGCGCGGCCGCGATGTCATCACCGCGACCGGGACCACGATCACGATCATGCTGGCTGTCGTCTTCGCGGGGCGGCTTGCCACCGTGTCCTCGCTGGCGTGGCTGGCGCCGTTGGGCCGGCTGGCCTGGCCGTGGTACGTCCCGCTCGGGACCGCGCTGACGCTGGGTGTGGGGGTAGTGTCCAGCATGCTGGGCTCCCGGGAGCCGGTGAGGCCATGAGCGACTATATCGGCGTGGATGCTGGCGGGACCAGGACTGCCGTGCTGATCGCGAAAGACACCCGCATCATCGCGCGGGCGACCGGCGCCCCCGGCGCGGTGCGCCCGGGACGCGCGCTCCAGGCGGCCAGCCGCATCACCGCCGCGGTCCGGCACGCCCTCACCAACGCCGGGCTGCTCCACGGCGACGTCCTGGTGGTTGGCGCCGCCGGTGTGGGACGGGATCCAGAGCGGACCGAGCTTCGGGAGTTTCTCCGCGGAGAGCGCCTGGCCGAGCGAGTCATCGTAACCGGCGACCTCGACATCGCCCTTGAGGCGGCGTTCGGCGCCAAGCCGGGCATAGTGCTGGTTTCCGGAACCGGAAGCGTCGCGGTGGGCCGGGCGCCGGACGGGGTCGTGCACCGCCGTGGCGGGTACGGCTGGCAGATGGGCGACGAGGGGAGTGGCTACGCCATCGGCCGGGCGGCGCTCCTGGCGGTCGGGCAGGCCCGCGACGGCCGCGGCCCAACCACGCTGCTCAGCGACCTGCTGCTCACCCAGGGACCGGCCCAGGGCTTCGATGAGCTGGTTCGCTGGAGCACCACCGCCGAGCCGGGAGAGGTTGCGGCCCTGGCGCTCCTGGTTTTCGAGGCAGCGAAACGGAAAGACGCGTTAGCCGGCGAAATCGTCACGCTGGCGGCCAGGAGTCTGGCAGATCTGGCGGCATCGCTGGTCAGTCATTACGGAAAGAGCGGGGCGATTCCGGTGGCGCTGGCCGGCGGAAACCTCTCGGAGGGCCGGGCGCTGCGAGCTCCGGTGCTGGAGCACCTCAAGAAGGCAGCGCGTCTCTCCCCGCAGGACCAGCCGCTTGATCCCGCGGAGGGCGCCCTGGCGCTGGCGCGCCGGGCTACTTAGCGGCGGCCCTGTCCCGGAGCCCCAGCCGGCTGTGCGCCTTGCTGTACGTGAAGTAAATGACCAGCCCCAGCAGTAGCCAGAGCCCGAACCGCTTCCAGGTAATCGATGGGAGCTGAAACATCAGGTAGAGGCAGGCAGCCACCGAGATCAGCGGCGTGAACGGCACCCCGGGCACCCGGAAGGGCCGGGGCCGGTCCGGCTCCTGCCGCCGGAGCAGGATCACGCCGATCGAAACCAGCACGAACGCGAACAGGGTTCCGATATTGGTGAGGTCCACCACTTCCGCGATGTTCGCGAAGGCGGAGAAGGTGGCCACGAACAGGCCGGTGATAATTGTCCCGACGTAGGGTGTCTTGTACTTGGGGTGAATTTTCGAGAAGACCGGCGGCAGCAGGCCGTCGCGCGCCATGGAGAAGAAAATCCGTGGCTGCCCCAGCTGGAATACCAGCAGCACGCTCCCCATCGCAATCACTGCCCCCAGCGCCACGATGAAGCGCGACGCGTTGATCAGCGCCGGCGGCCCGTTGGCCTGCGCCAGCGCGGTGATCATCGGCTCGGGCGTTCCAAGGGTATTCCACGGCGCGATGCCGGTCATCACCAGGGACAGAGCGATGTAGAGCACGGTACACACCACCAGGCTCATGATGATCCCGAAGGGCATGTCCTTGCCGGGATTCTTGGCTTCCTCGGATGCCGTGGACACCGCGTCGAATCCGATGTAGCTGAAGAAGATGATGGCCGCACCGGCGCTGATGCCGGCGAATCCGTTGGGCGCGAACCCGCCCAGCGCCGGATTGTTCCAGTTGGAGGGCTTGATCAGGAAGACACCCACCGCGATGAAGAACAGGATGATCCCGATTTTGAGGAGCACCATCGTGTTGTTGGTATTGGCCGATTCCTTGATGCCGATGACCAGAACGACCGTGATGACCGCCACCGCCAGGAAGGCCGGCAGATTGGCGATGATCGGGATCCCCAGGATGTGCGGGGCCGTGGTGAGGGCCGACGCGAAGTACAGACTGCTCGGGTCGGCGGCCCCGCCGGCCACCGCGGCCGCGGCCATCGACGCCGAGCGCGGGTCGGTGGCCAGCCAGGCGGGGATCTCGATCCCGAAATGGCTCACCAGTTCACGAAAGTACCCCGACCACCCGATGGCTACCCCGATATTGCCCACGGCGTATTCGACGATCAGGTCCCAGCCGATGATCCAGGCGACAAATTCACCCAGGGAGGCATAGGCGTAGGTATAGGCCGACCCGGAAATCGGGACCATCGCAGC
>JAYUAL010000363.1:0-3746 GCA_043741355.1 Gemmatimonadales bacterium
CTCGTGGAGCGCGGCGCGGTATTCACCGTTCGCGGCCCAGCGATCAAAGGTTGCGAGAGGAGCGGCTCCCGGCGCCGGATCGCGGCGCTTCGGCACCCGCCCCTTTCGCCGCCACCGCAGCGCCGCCACGCCGATCAGCAGAAATACTGCGAGCACCAGCACGGCGAGCGGGAGCAGGGCACGGGCCTCGAGTGGAACCGGTACTCGCGCCGGGCGCGGATCCAGTCGCGAACGACTGACCCCGGCCGGGAGTACGCTGGCCACCCGGACCCGGACCGGCGAGGCGGCAAGGGTATCGGAACTTCCGTCTCTCCGCACCAGCACCGGGCCGGGCATGCTGAGCCGGTGCTCTCCGGGGTACCAGAACACCAGCGGGTAGCGCACCAGGGCACCGCCGCTCTCCAGCTGCACGACCGCGGGCCCCAGCTGCTGGCCCAGGGTACCGAGCGACCAGGGCTGGGGCCGAAGAACAGCGCTCCCCACGCCGGTGACGGTGCGTTCGACCCAGACCGTGTCGCCGACGCTGGGAAGGCCGGTCTGCATCACCGCTTCCCGCCCCGCCGGCGGCGCCGCAGCCCGAAGGCTCTCCGCAGCACCAGTCCGTAATCGCCGTCCACGTCGAGAGAGATCTGCTGCACCCCCGCGCCGCGGAGCCGCTCGGCGCGCTGGGCGCGGCGCGCCTCCGCGGTGGTGCGCCAGCGGCGAATGGCGGCGCTGCCCCCGGTGTTCACCAGCGCGCGCCGGCCGTTCTCGGCGTCTTCCATTTCGATCCAGCCGGCCCGCGGCGGATCCAGGTCCCGGGGATCGTTCACCGTGATGGCGATGACCTCGTGGCGGGCCGCCAGCTCCCGGAGCGCCTTCTCCCAGCCTTCCGCGAGAAAATCCGACAGGATGACCACGACGCTGCGGTGGCCCAGCACGTTCGACGCGTAGTGGATTGCCTGCACCAGGTTGGTGCCGCGTCGTTCCGTCGCGAAGGCGAGGAGATCCCGGATCAGCCGCAGCGCATGGCGACGGCCCTTGCCGGGCCGCACCACGTGCTCCACCCGGTCGCTGAAGAGGAGCGCCCCGACCCGGTCCTGCTCCCGCGCCCCCGCCAGCGCCAGCACCGCCGCGACCTCCGCCGAGCGCGCCGCCTTGGTGACCGGCGTGCCGACGCGAGTCGATCCGGACTGGTCGACCATCAGCAGGAGGGTGAGCTCGCGCTCTTCGGTGAAGATCTTGACGTGGGGGGACCCGAGGCGCGCGGAGACGTTCCAGTCGATCGCGCGGAAGTCATCGCCCTGCTCGTAGGCGCGGACCTCGGCGAACTCCATCCCCTGCCCGCGAAAGACGCTGCGAAACTCGCCCGAGAAGAGCGAGTCCACCACGCCGCGAGTGCGGAGGGCAATGCCCTTGACCTGCTTGAGGAGCTCGGCGGGGACGGTCATAAGGACGGTCGGTGAGGTCGGTGGGGTCGGTGGGTCGTCCGTCCGACCGCACTGACCTCACTGTCCGTCACGGTGCTTTTACCGCCCCGAGGAGCTGGGCAATCACCCCGTCAGCCGTCACGTCCTCCGCCTCGGCCTCGAAGGTGAGGACCAGGCGGTGGCGCAGGACGTCGCCGGCCAGTGCCCGGATGTCCTCGGGCACCACGAAAGTGCGGCCCTGCAGAAAGGCGTAGGCGCGGGATGCCTGCGCGAACGAAATCGAGGCGCGGGGCGACGCACCAAACGCGATCAGCGGCGCCAGCGCGGGCAGGCCGATGCTCGCCGGCTCGCGGGTGGCGCGCACCAGGTCCACGATGTAGTCCACCAGGCGCTGATCCAGGTGAATCCCCGCAATCGCCTTGCGAGCCGACAGGATGCCGGCGGGATCGAGCACTCGCTTGACGGAAATCGGATCCCCACTGCTCATCCGGACCAGCACCTCCCGCTCCTCCAGGCGAGTGGGATACTCGACCCGCACCTTGAAGAGGAACCGGTCCAGTTGCGCCTCGGGAAGCGGGTAGGTGCCTTCCTGCTCGATCGGATTCTGGGTAGCCAGGACCAGGAACGGCTCCGGGAGCGGGTAGGTGGTGCCGCCGATGGTGACCTGGTGCTCCTGCATTGCCTCCAGCAGCGCGGATTGCACCTTGGCCGGCGCGCGGTTGATCTCATCGGCCAGCACGATGTGGGCGAAGAGCGGGCCCTTCTTGGGGTAGAATTCCTGGTTCTTGGGGTCGAACACCATCGTGCCGACCACGTCGGCCGGGAGCAGGTCGGGGGTAAACTGGATGCGCGAAAAGCTGGCGTGCAGCACCTCGGCGAGGGTGCGCACCGCCAGCGTCTTGGCGAGCCCCGGTACCCCCTCCAGCAGCACGTGTCCCCCGGTGAGCAGGCCGATCAGCAGCCGTTCCACCATCACCGTCTGCCCGACTAGGCGCCGGCCGACCTCCTCCGTCACCTGGCGGAGGGGAATCGATTCGAGCGCGGTTTGGTCGGATCGGGGAACCGGCTGGGCCATCAGGAACCTCGGAGTGAGAACAGGGACTTACTTGATCGCCCGGTAAATCGCCTTTTCCTCGGTGGGCGTAAGCGCACGCCACTTGCCGACCGGCAGCTCGCCCAGGCGAATCGGGCCGTACGAGAGACGGGCCAGGCGCTCCACCTTGAGCCCCAGCTCCTCGGCCCAGCGCCGCACGATGTGTTTGCGACCCTCCGCGAGGGTGACGTCCACGATGCTGCGTCCCTCCACACCCGGACGGACCCGCACCGCGAGGGGTTCCACCGCCCGGCCTTCGACCACCACCCGCCCCTTGACCGCGGCGGCGATCTCGCCGGTCGGGCGGCCGTGCACCAGCGCGGTATAGCGGCGAGGCACGTGGTACTTGGGGTGGCTCAGCCGCTGGACCGCGTCGCCGTCGGTGGTGAGCAACAGAAGCCCGGTGGTCATCACGTCGAGGCGCCCCACGTAGGTGAGCCCCTGGTCCTTCGGCACGAAGTCAAAAACCGTCCGGCGGCCTTCCTCGTCTTGCGCTGTCGTCACCACGCCGAGGGGCTTGTGAAACAGGATCCACTTCTTGGGCTTCTGGCTGACGCGCTTGCCCTTGACGGTGATCACCTGCTTGTCGGGGTCGACCTTGGAGCCGAGCGTGGCCACCTCGCCGTCCACCCGGACCACGCCGTTCTCGATCAGCGTTTCGGCGGCGCGGCGGGACGCGACTCCCGCGCGCGCCAGCGCGCGCTGCACCCGCATCAGCGTCATGCGTCCGCCGCGACGTACGCCGCCGACTCGTCGTCCGGGCCCGCGGTTTCGGCTTTGTAAGGCTGCAGCGCGATGGTGAGCTCTTCGGCGCGCGGCAGATTGGCGAGATCGGGAAGACCCAGAAGCTCCAGGAACAGCGGCGTGGTGCCGTAGAGCAGCGGCCGGCCCAGCCCTTCACTCCGGCCGGTGACTTCGATGAGCCCGCGCTCCTGGAGGGACCGCAGCACCCCGCTGGCCGAGACGCCGCGAATGTCCTCGATCTCCGCCCGGCCCACCGGCTGCCGGTAGGCGATGACGGCCAGCGTCTCCAGCATCGCGGCGGTGAGCCGAGGCTGGCGCCCGCCGAGCTGGGCCCGCTCGATTGCGGCGGCAAACGCCGGACGGGAGAGGATCTGGTAGCCTCCGCCCAGCTCGACCAGCTCCACCCCGTGCCCGTCGAAGTCGTAATGCTCCCGCAGCTGCTCGAGGGCGGCACGCACCTCGTCGAGCGAGCTGTCGGGGTCCAGGGTAACGAGCTCTTC
>JAYUAL010000364.1:0-3745 GCA_043741355.1 Gemmatimonadales bacterium
TTCCGCCGGGCGTTCCACTCGTGGCGGATACCTCGAGCGACCTGTTCAGCCGACCCATCGATGTGAGCAAGTATGGGCTGATCTACGCCGGGGCGCAGAAAAACCTGGGGCCCTCGGGAATCGTGCTGGCAATCGTGCGGGAGGATTTGGCCGAACTGGCGCCCAAGTCGCTGCCTACCATGCTCCAGTATCGCACCTACGTCAAGGAAAAATCGCTCTACAACACCCCGCCTACCCTGGCGATCTACATGGTCGGGCAGGTGCTTAAGTGGATACTGGAGGCTGGCGGGCTCGCCGCGATGGCCGGCCGCAACCAGGAGAAGGCCGGGATCCTCTACGATTTTCTCGACCAGAGCGAGCTGTTCAAGGGCTCGGTGGATCCCGCCAGCCGGTCGTTGATGAATGTCTGCTTCCGCTGCCCCACCGACGCGATGGATGCCAAATTCGTATCCGAGGCCTCAAAGGGCGGGCTGGACGGGCTCAAGGGGCACCGCTCGGCGGGGGGGATGCGTGCCAGTATTTACAACGCCTGTCCCAGGGCGAGTGTGGAGGCACTGGTCGCATTCATGAAGGAATTCGAGCGCGCCAATCGCTAGGAAGCCGCGGCCGCCGCGCGCTTGAGTCGCCGCACGATCGCCGTGAGGCCGTGCATCCGGAGCATGCCGAGGGTCTCGTCGAGGCCGAAGCTGTGCAGGAGATCGTCGGGCAGGGCCGCGACTTCGGCGGCGGTGGCGCCCTCGAGCCCGTGGATCAGCAGCGACACGAAGCCCCGCACCGTCGGCGATTCGCGGGGCACGTCGGCGGAGATCCTGACGATGCCGTTCTCCACCTCGACCCAGAGAGACACCGGCGTCTGGCACTCCGGCACGCGATGGGATTCTTTTTCCCGCTCGCGCTCCGGAGGGAGCGCCGGCAGCCTCCCCGAAAAATCCAGCAGCGCCTCGAGCCGGGTGGCGCGGTTCGCCGCCTTGAAGCGGGCAACGTAACGATCGAGTTTCAGTGGCACGGCCAGGAAACGTAATCGAGGGTGGAGCCCATGACCGCCATTCTCCTGTCCACACCTCTCGTCTCGACCGACTGGCTGGCCCGCCATCTCGGTGACCCGGCGCTGGTGGTGGCGGATGCGTCCTGGTATCTCGCGGCCATGAATCGAAACGGCCGCGCGGAGTATGAAGCGGGCCACATTCCGGGTGCCGTGTTCTGGGATCTTGATGAGCTGTCCGACCGATCCTCGCCGCTGCCTCATATGCTGCCGCCACTCGCCCACCTGGCCCGGGGCATCGGTGCGCTGGGCATCGGGAACGGCGACCGGGTGGTGGTCTACGATGGCTCCGGCACCAACATGAGCGCCGCGCGCGCCTGGTGGACCCTGCGGCTCATGGGGCACGAGATGGTGGCGGTGCTCGACGGCGGCATCAGTCGCTGGCGCACCGAGGGGCGTCCGGTTCAGCCGGGACGGGCGCGCTGGGAACCGAAGGCCTTTCACGTTCGCCATCGGCCCGAGCTGGTTCGGGACCGGGCCGAAACGCGCGCCGCGATGGAGTCGGGCTCCGCGGGGATTCTCGATGCCCGCTCGAGCGGCCGCTTTGAAGGCATCGAACCCGAGCCGCGCCCGGGATTGCGCGGGGGGCACATCCCAGGCGCCCGGAGTCTTCCCTTTGCGGAGCTGACCGGCCCGAACGGCAGCATGCTTCCGCCCGAGGAAATCCGGCGCCGCGTCGTCTTGGCCGGGTCCGACTTGGCCCGTTCTCTCATACTCTCGTGCGGATCCGGGGTTACGGCGTGCGTGCTGGCGCTCGGCCTCGAGCTCGCGGGCCACCGCGACTACGCGGTGTACGACGGCTCCTGGAGCGAGTGGGGGCTCGCGGATGGTCCGCCGGCCGAAACTGGCCCGGCCCGCTGATCGCTTCGTCAGGAAACCTGCAGGGTGGACGAGCGACCACGCCCGACGATCCCCCCGACGGGCGACAGTTCATCTCTCCCCACACATCTCGAGCCGCCGTTTGGGCGCGGGCAGATAGGGAAACAGCCGTGCCGCCGCCGCCGCGTGGCTCCGGCCCCGCGCGCACCCGGTGCGCTGCGCGATCATCAGGTGCAGCCGGTAACTTCCGGGATCGTAGCGCACCGCCCGCTCCAGCCGCTCCACCGGCCATCCCGGCCCTGCCCGCGCGATCGCCTCGACCTGCCCTGCGCTGCGAAGCATCGCCAGCGAGAGCAGCAGCACGCCCATCGGCAGCAATCCGGCGCGGATCGGTATCGGAATCCGGCCCACCGTCCCGGCCCGCGGCAGCAGCGCACCGATCGCGGGCCAGACCAGGAGGGTGGGTGGCGCCAGCAGCAGTACCGCGTCGAAGGCGCCGGTGGCCAGGACCGCGGTGAGCAGCCCGAGCAACACCAGGGCGCGGCGCACCTCGCCGCCATCGTCATTGCGCAGGCGCCGCAGCGCCAGCACCCCCATCACAAGGAACGCCAGGAGCAACAGCGCCGCGGCCACGCTGCCCCGCTCGGTAAGGAACGCCACCCAGTCGCTGCTGGGCCAGGGATTGGTGGGCATCGGATCGGCCCCGGCGAACGAGGGGTCGCCCGGGGTGGTGACCAGCGGGTACTTGACCGGCCAGTTGCCCGGCCCGGTGCCGAATACCGGGTCGATTCGGATCAGCCGCAGGCTGTTCTCGTATTGAATCAGGCGTCCGCGCCCCGAACCCTCGCGGTAGTTGGTCAGATCGCGCATGGTGTCGCGATAGGGCGAATCCGAGCGCCACGAGAGCCGGTTGGGCAGGAGCAGAGCCGCCACGACCGCCACCGCGACGGCCAGCCCGGCGAGCCTGAGCCGGGGGAGCGACAGCACCCGCCGGCCGCCCCACCCCGCGATCAGCCAGGCTGCGACCATGACCGTCGTGCTCGCCGCGACGCCGATCCAGGCCGCCCGCGACCGGGTCAGCACCAGTGCCGCGACCATGAGGCCGAGCCCCGCGGCGGCGGCCGTGGCTCGCCGCTGACTCCCCGCTTCGAGCAACAGCAGCACCAGCAGCGGCGTCCCGATCGCCATTAGGTGAGCCAGGAAATTCCGGTTGCCGAAGGTCCCGCCCGGCGCCCGGCTCTCGGCCAGCAGCCAGGTCTCGAAGCCGTAGGCTTGGGCCAGACCGGTGAGAGCCCCCACCACCAGGGCGAACGCCAGGCCGGCGAGTAGAATTCCTCTTGCGCCCTCCGCGCTGACCCGGCGGCCGGCGCGAAACAGGATCAGGCCGGAGATGGTGAGCGCCAGCGCCCGGGTCGAGAGCCAGTGGTTGGTAGCGAAGAGGGCCGAGAGAGTGCTCCAGGCCGCGAAACCGATCAGAGGCACTTCAGCGGCCACGACCGTGGTCCATGGCTCGGTGGTGGTGAGTCCCATGATCAGGAGCGCGCCCAGAGCGGTCAGGTGCAGCACCAGCTCCTTGGGTGCCGCGAACCGGTCGAGATCGAACAGCGTCGAAGGCTCGGCCGCCAGCACGACGGCCAACCCACCCAGCCCGATCCACAGCGCCAGGAGGCGAGCGGACGGGGCAGGGGCGGGCGCCGGTGTCTGGAAAGGCTCCAGGGGAAGGGGCATGACCGCGGTAGTATCGCGGCCGGGCGGCGGGCGGAACAAGGGGGCGCGGTTTAAATTGCCCTAATGGAAGCCGATTCGCCGGAGACGCCCGTGGCCCTGGCCGCGACCGACCGCCCGCTGCCGATCCGGCTGAGGCCGATCGAGGATGAGCGGGCT